>NZ_WCIN01000048.1:0-23420 GCF_009025755.1 Klebsiella sp. RCJ4 | reverse complement strand
CCGGGAGCATAGCGCAGAGTGGCTGAGTTTCCCGGAGGCGATGCTGCGCATCTGTCCGGGCTATCGGCCCGCAGACGAATGTGAACCCGTAGCCCGGGCAAGGCGCGTCGAGCGCCGCCCCCGGGAGCGGTGCGCAGCGTGGCTGAATTCCCCGGAGGCGATGCTGCGCATCTGTCCGGGCTACCGGCCCGCAGACGGCGGTGAACCTGTAGCCCGGGCAAGGCGCGTCGAGCGCCGCCCCCGGGAGCATAGCGCAGAGCGGCATCATTTCCCGGAGGCGATGCTGCGCATCTGTCCTGGCTACCGGCCCGCAGACGGCGGTGAACCCGTAGCCCGGGCAAGGCGCGTCGAGCGCCGCCCCCGGGAGCATAGCGCAGAGTGGCTGAGTTTCCCGGAGGCGATGCTGCGCATCTGTCCGGGCTACCGGCCCGCAGAACGCTGTGAACTCGTAGCCCGGCTAAGCGCAGCGCGAGCCGGGTAAAACTACCAGTCGATTCCCACCTGCGCCTGAATACCGCTGTCAAAGGCGTGCTTCACCGGACGCAGCTCACTAACCGTATCGGCAAGCTCCAGCAGCCGGGAATGGCAGCCGCGGCCGGTGACAATCACGTTCTGCCGCGGCGGACGATTCTCTATCGCCGCGATCACTTCCTGAGTATCCAGATAGTGATACGCCAGCATATAGGTAAGTTCATCCAGCACCACCAGATCGTAGCTCGGGTCGGCCAGCATGCGCTTGCTCTCCTGCCATACGGCCGACGCCGCCTCGATATCTGCCTCCCGGTTTTGCGTTTCCCAGGTAAAGCCGGTGCCCATAATGTGGAACTCAACGCCGAGTGGATACAGCGTGTTGTACTCTCCATTATCCCACTGGCCTTTAATGAACTGGGCAACACCGACGCGCTTACCGTGGCCGACGGCGCGCGTTGCCGTACCGAAGGCGGCGGTGGATTTACCTTTTCCGTTGCCGGTGAAGACGATCAGAATGCCTTTTTGCTCCGTTGCCGCCGCCACGCGGGTAGCAACCTGCGTTTTCAGCTTCTGCTGGCGCTGACGATGGCGGTCGGGATTGCCTCGCGCGTGCATAAATGCTCCTTAGTGTCCTGCCGGACAGGTGGCGCAGCGGTGCTGCTGCTCGAACTGGCTAAAGAAGTTGTTGCCTTTGTCGTCAACCAGCACAAACGCGGGCAGATTTTCGACTTCCATCATCCATACCGCTTCCATGCCCAGCTCCGGATACTCCAGGCAGCGCAAACTTTTCACATACTGCTGCGCCAGCAGGGCCGCCGCGCCGCCGATGCTGCCGAGATTAAAGCCGCCGTGTTTATGGCAGGCCTCGGTCACCTGCTGGCTGCGGTTGCCTTTGGAAAGCATGATCAGACTGCCGCCCGCCGCCTGGAAAGCGTCAACATACCCATCCATGCGTCCGCCGGTGGTGGGGCCCAGCGAGCCGCAGGCCAGATTATTCGGCGTTTTCGCCGGGCCGGCGTAGTAGACAATATGCTTGCGCATATACTCCGGCATCGGTTCGCCGTTATCCAGACGCGCTTTGATTTGGGCATGGGCGATGTCGCGGGCGACGACAATCGGACCGCTCAGCGATAGCCGGGTGCCCACGGGCAGGGCTGACAGGTCGTGGAGGATGTCGCGCAGCGGCCGGTTCAGATCGAGCTGGACGGTCTGCGCCCCGTTTTCTATGCGCTGAGAATCAGGGATAAACTTGCCCGGGTTATGTTCCAGCTTCTCCAGCCAGATGCCGTGTTTGTTGATTTTGGCTTTGATGTTTCGGTCGGCGGAGCAGGAAAGCGCCATTGCGATAGGGCAGGAGCCGCCGTGCCGCGGCAGGCGAATCACGCGAATGTCGTGGGCGAAGTATTTGCCGCCAAACTGTGCGCCGATGCCGAAC
This sequence comes from Klebsiella sp. RCJ4, assembly GCF_009025755.1. NCBI lineage: Bacteria > Pseudomonadati > Pseudomonadota > Gammaproteobacteria > Enterobacterales > Enterobacteriaceae > Klebsiella > Klebsiella sp. RCJ4. Next base: position 21,514 of record NZ_WCIN01000048.1, on the reverse strand, counting down.
TCGCGGCTGGCTTTGAGCAGCGCCGCTTCCAGCGACGTATCGCGAAACGCCTGGCCCAGTTCGTTTCCGCTGGTGGGCAGATTGTCGTAATATTTTGTCGAAGCCAGCTTCGCCACCTTCAACGCCTGGTCCGCCGACAGGCCCCCCACCACAAAGGCGATGTGGTACGGCGGGCAGGCGGCGGTGCCCAGCGCCTTCATTTTTTCAATCAGGAAGGCGGTGAGTTTTTCCGGCTGCAGAATAGATTTTGTTTCCTGAAATAGTGCGGCTTTGTTCGCCGAACCGCCGCCTTTATTGACGAAGAGGAAGCGGTATTCACTGCCCGGCACCGCGCTGATATCAATCTGCGCGGGCAGGTTGGTCTCGGTGTTGACCTCGGTATACATATCAAGGGGGGCATTTTGCGAATAGCGTAAATTGTTTTCCTGAAAGGTGGTGTAGATGCCCTGACTCAGAGCTTCCGCGTCGTTGCCTCCGGTCCAGACGTTCTGGCCTTTGCTCGCGACGATGGTGGCGGTCCCGGTATCCTGGCAGTTTGGCAGCACGCCTTTTGCCGAGACTTCGGCGTTGCGCAGCAGCTGTAGCGCAACGTATTTATCGTTGCCGCTGGCCTGCGGGTCGTGCAGGATGCTGGCGATCTGCTTTAAGTGCCCGGCGCGCAGGAAAAACGACGCCTCATAAAATGCCTGCTGAGCCAGCAATGTTAACGCTTCCGGCGCAACCTTGATGACCTCTTCTCCATCTAACTCTGTCACCTTAACATGTTGATTCGTTAGCAGTTCATATTCGGTATTATCGTTGCTCTGAACAAAAAGTTCCTGCCAGACAAAGGGTTTCGACATTTTACTTCTCACTATTTCGCTAAAAAGAGATTGGCCCGCGTCGCATTCGCGACGTACTCGATGGTCTGCTGGGCGCGGACGCTGTTGCCGGCTGCATCCAGCGGAGGGGAGTAGACGGCGATAGCGTATTGCCCGGGAACGACGGCGACCATTCCGCCGCCAACGCCGGATTTTGCCGGGATACCGACGGTGTACAGCCATTTGCCGCTGCCGTCGTACAGCCCGGCGATCGCCATTTCCGCCAGCACCTGCGGGACGTAGCTGGCGGTGAGCAGCTGCTTGCCGTTGAACGGTGATTTGCCATTGTTGGCGAGTACGGCCCCCATTTTGGCGAGCTGCTCAACGGTGATATCCACCGAACACTGACGGGTGTAGATTTCGACGGCTTCCTGAGGGTCGCCATAGAAGCTGCGGTATGAATTCATCAGCATCGCCAGCGCCTGGTTATGCTGATTGGTCTCCATTTCGGATTGAAATACCGGCTCGTTAACGCTCAGGGAGCTGTCGGCCCAGGCGTTGAGGTTGTTGAGAATGTTGTTCCAGCGGTCGGTTTTGTCTTTCGCCGCAATCAGGCTCACGGTGCTCATGGCGCCGGCGTTGACTAACGGGTTCTCCGGCGCGCCTTGCGTGAGCTCCACGGCTAAGCCGGAATTGAAGGGCAGGCCGGTCGCGTTCGCGCCGAGTTTATCCAGCACCTCCTGCGGCCCGCGCTGCTCCATCGCCAGCGCCAGGGTGAAAACTTTACTTAATGATTCCATCGGAAAGGCTTTTGTCACGTCGCCGGTCTGGTAAATTTTGCCTTCGACCGTCGCGAGCGTAATGGCGAAATTATTCGGGCTATAGCTCGCCAGGGCAGGGATATAGTCGGCGACTTTACCGTCGTGATTACTCTTATATTTCTGATGTGCCTGCTCGATGATGCTGGCGTAGTCCGGCGCGCTTTGCGCCTGCGCGGCGGCGCTAAACAGTAAGCTGGCGGTTAAGATGCAGGTGCCAAGAAATTTCACGTTCATGGTGTGTCCCGTTGGGATGATTGGAGGGAACCGGGCCGGACGTATCCGGCCTGGGGCTCATAGCCATTTTGCTGTCAGGACATCGCCACTTCGGACGTTTCGCTGGCAGGGCGCTCCTGCTCCGGTTTTTTGACCGGGGCGGTGCCGCGGCAGCCTTCTCCGTAATGCTCGCCTTCCCAACGGCCAACGATGGCGGCGCCCATGGCGTTACTCATCACGTTGGTGGCGGAGCGACCCATATCGAGGAACGGGTCGACGCCCATCAGCAGGATCAGGCCCGCTTCCGGAATGTTGAACTGGTTCAGCGTCGCGGCGATAACCACCATTGAGGCGCGCGGCACGCCCGCCATCCCTTTGGAGGTCAGCATCAGGATCAACAGCATGGTGATCTGCTCGCCCATGCTGAGGTGGACGTTACAGGCCTGGGCGATAAACACCGTGGCGAACGAGCAGTAGGCCATGGAGCCGACCAGGTTAAAGGAGTAACCGATGGGCAGGACGAAGCTGGCTATTTTGGAAGAGACGCCGAATTTTTCCAGCTTATCGAGGGTTCCTGGGAAGGCGGCTTCTGAGCTGGATGTGGTGAAGGCCAGCAGCGCGGGCTCGAAGATCGCTTTGGTCAGACGGCTGATACATGGGCCGACAATCACCGTCGACAGGCCAATCAGGATTGCCCACAGCATGCCCAGCGTCAGGTAGAACTCACCCATAAAGATCCCGGCGCTGACCATCACGCCAAGACCGCGCTCGGCAATCAGCCCGGAGATGGCGGCGAAAACGGTCAGCGGCGCGAACAGCATGACGTACCCTGTGAGCTTCAGCATCACGTGGACCAGCGAATCGAGCACCTTCACAATGGGCTCGGCTTTTTCGCCGATCGCCGCCAGGCTGCAGCCGAGGAAAATAGAGAACACCACGATTTGCAGAATTTCGTTGCGCGCCATCGCATCAACGATGCTGGTGGGTACCGCGTGCGAGATAAATACTTTCAGGGTGAAGGGCTCGGACTGAACGGCGGCCACGGCTCCGGCATCGTGGGGGACAAAGTTGATGCCCGCGCCTGGCTGGAACAGATTGACGATCACCAGACCCAGCGCAATCGACAGCAGCGAGGCGCAAATAAACAGGAAAAAGGTTTTAGAGAATATGCGCCCGAGCGTTTTCGCATCGCCCATTTTGGCGATGCCGACCACCAGCGTTGATATTACCAGCGGGGCGATAATCATTTTTACCAGGCGTAAAAATATAGTGGTAAAAATGGAAATATCCTGCGCATAGGATTTTGCTGTATCTGCTGATGCCATATTATTAATGATCACCCCGGCAATCATGCCGAGTATCAGGCCTAATATGATCATTTTGGTTAAACTTATTTTTTTCATATTTACTCCATCGGAACAGGGTTAGTCGTGAAGTGGTGTAGGGCGGCGTACGCCTGCGCCAGGCAGCAGCGCAGACGTACCCCTGTGGTGACTAACCGCATAAATTGTCTGGAATACAGTGATACAGCGAAATCCTGTATACCAATGGATGTTGTTGTATTTTTATATCCGTCGTCTTTCAATCTGCATTTTTGTTGGCTGCCTTTGCTCACCCCAGTCACTTACGGATGTAAGCTCCTGGGGATGAATGAGGGACATCCATGTCCCTCACCGAAGGCAGCCTCCGGCTGTTCAAATTCGTTCCTGACGAATTTGTCTCTCAGTTGCCACCTCAATGCAACTCGAAATCCATTGGATATAGAATTAGAAATCGAACTCAATACTTAATAGCGGCGCATGCTGCTGAGCACCATAAACATCATTGTCCCCGACGTTGCCGGAAATAATATCCCGCGGCATGACGATTTTTACCGCGTTGGCCGGATCGAACCAGATAATACGATGAATAAAATCAGGCTTTACGTTATATAAACCAGCAATAAGCTGCGGGGTTAATTGCTCAGAACGTTTGACCCGCTGATAATCTTCCCGGGTTTTAAATAAAATATCTAAAACCAGTTCATACGGTCCGGCGTTTTTGGAGCGGATCACCTGCGCCAGTGAGCATAGGGATTGTTTCATGCCTGAACTCCTTCTGGCGTCACCTGTTCGATATGGAAGTCAAAGCGCAGCGCGTCGCTGGCTTCGATCAGGTGATAGATTGAGAACTCATACACCGGACCGCTCTGAATATCGGAAGGCGAGAACGGGAAGGCGAGGTTGCCCGCGGTGGCAATGCGGTTTTCATAGCCGTAGTGCAGCAGGGTAGAGCGCACCAGCGAACAGACGCTGTTGGCGATATCCTGGGTTGGCGCAACGACATCAAGCAGGATGCCCAGTTCGTGCCCGGCGGTTTCTATCGGTTCGTGATTGCCCATCACGCCGTTCTTTCCATACAGATGGAAGGTCATGCGGATGCTGTCATCGTTCAGGGAGAGGTTGCGTGCGACGCTGGTCTGTACCTCTTCAAGAATATTATCGATTCCGGCAATCATGATCGGATCGCGCGTTCCGGCAATGGTCAGGCAGCGGAAGCCGACCCGCCGCGCGCCTTCCAGCTTCAGCGCGTACGGCGTCGCTTCATGACGAGAACCGCTGACGTAAACCTCGCCTTCGTTGACGGCTTTGAAGGTGCATCCTTTCAGGTTCAGCACGCCGCCCGGACCGGGCAGGAAATACGGATCGGACTTCTCGTACAGCGTATGCGCCGCCGCAGAGGTTTCGGTAAACTTACGCTTTGGATTAAACGCTTTCAGCGTAAAGCCGCTGTCGTCGATAATCCCCATGGCGCAGTCGGAACCGGAGCCCGGCGTGGCGGCAATGGCCGCGCATTCGAGGATCTTGCCGCAGTGCAGGGCGAGCCCCTCGTCAAAGCCCTGCATAATCGGCAGCGCCGCGAAGCAGGCCGGATCGTACGCCCGGCCGCCAAGCACCACCTGGGCGCCGGCGGCCAGCGCCCGCTGAAAGGGTTCGATCCCCATCTGGGCGACGATATAGGTACTCTCTTCAATGGCCTCGTGGGTCAGTTCAGGCACAAAGTCCAGGGCGGTGATTTTGCCGTTATCCAGCGCCTGATGAACGATGGCTTTATCGACATCAGACGGGATCAGTGCCATGGAGAACGACAGTTTTTCTTCCTGCGCAATCTCATGGATGATCTGCCGACACCACTCCAGATGCGGCGCGGCGCCGGATCCTCCAGCGGTGCCGATTACCACCGGTATGTTGTTCTTCACGCCGGCGACGATCATATAGCGCAGATCGCGTTTCACCCCGGCCCGGTCGGTAAAAGGTTTGCCTGCCCCCAGATAGTGGGGGCCGGGATCGGATGAACCGGCGTCAACGGCAATCAGATCCGGCGATGCCTCCATAGCTTTACGAAAGCTCTCTTCCGGGAAGCCATAGCCGAGGATTGCCGTCGGCGATAAGATCTTAAAGGTACGAGCCATCTCTTAATCCTTAGTCTGCAACAGCGCGATGGTGCGGTTCATTTCGTTAAACACGATATTAAGACCTTCGTCGAAGCCCATGCCCGGCTTGATCAGCATGCGCATCGGACGCGCGGCCAGCGCGACGTGAACGCAGGTGCGGGCGCTGATCTCGGTTTCGTTACAGGTACCGCCCTGATAGGCTTCCATCGCGTGTTTGTTGCAGTACAGCACCGCGTCCACGATGTTATGAATGCCGCCGAGATCCGGGGTTTTGATCTGCACCATGTGGCAGCTGCCGGCATCGGTAAAGTCAACGATGTCCTGGTAGGTGTTACACCACTCGTCGGCGACAATTTTTACGCCGGAACCGAGGCGGGTCAGCTCTTTGGTAATGGCCGTGAGCATACGGATCTGGTCCGGTTTATTACCCGCATCCACCGGGCCTTCTATGTAGAGCGGCAGGCCCTGCGCCTCTTTCTCCAGGCTGGCGATATAGTCGGCGCAGCGAACCGGATCCATATCGAAAATCAGGCCGATGGTGCCGTACACGTCGATATGCAGCGTGGGGCGATAGCGGGGGCTGGTGCGCAGGCTTAAGATGCGGTCGGATAGCCAGCGGACATACTCACGCAGTTTTTCCCCTTTGAGACCCAGCTTCTCTTCGACGTTGTTAATGAGCGCATGCGGCAGGACGTCAACGCCTTTGAGGATCATTTTGTCCACGGCGATGTAGCGGTCGTCGCCGCTCTGACCAAATAACGGAATCGCTTCCGGTATGCAGGGCAGCTGCCATTCGTCGCAAACCACCTCCGCCTTCAGGCGGCCGCTGGCCAGCGCGGTGGCGTCGAGCAGCGCCTGGGAAAGACCGTAGCGGACGGCGGTATGCAGCAGATGACCGTCGATGCGCAGCTTGTCGAAGAAGCGGGCGTTCGGCAGGAAGGTATCGACATCGCGGCCCTCCAGCAGCGGTTTGATATGATCGTTGAGGAACGGGATAAAGTTCTCCGCCAGGAACAGCGGGTCGCGGCCGCCCGCGCCGGAGTACTGTACGGCGGCACAGTCACCGACCGCCACCGCGCCGTTTTCCAGAATCAGCTGGACGGATACGCATTCACCCGCCTGGCGTACCGAGGTGAAGCCTGGCGTTACCGGAGCACCGGTATAAATGAACCCATCATGACCCGCGCCGTTTTTAATCGCCTGCTGATCGTCAAAATAGAATGAAGAGTAGCCAGCGGTGAAAAGGGCCTGTTTAATTTTCATTATGGTCTTCCTATTAATTTACTGTGGGATACCGCGTTGATGTCATCAACAACCATCTGGAATGAGGGTTTGCGTCCTTCAAAATGCGCACGTTCAGCGACGTAATCGTGGTGCAGGGCGAGGATGTCCTTCGGCAGCGGAACCGCGCCGGCTTCAAGCACGCGAATGGCGCCGGCATTGTCGCGAACCGGCAAAATTTTGCCCGCGTTGCAGGATGCGGGGGCAAAAGGCACGTCCAGGACGCCCGCTTCAAAGGCCAGCACCGTACCGCGGGCGATGTCGCCGTTGCCCAGCTCGAACACTTTCTTCAGCACCGCGCGAACCTCGCTTTTTATCAGCTCCACTTCCTGCTCAACCGCGGCGCAGGGCGGGAACTTCTGATCGCTGACCATATTGAGCATCTGGCGGGATGCCCTCAGCCCCTGCGCGTTGGCCGCCGCGGTGGGAATACCGAACGCTTCATGCGGGCTCTTGGTGATCACTTTGGTGGCGCCGGACATCCCGGCTACCGCCGCGCCCCAGGAGATAATGGCAAAGGCTTTTGATTCATCTTCCGGAAAGCCGCCCATCCACTGGTGGAAGACGGTACTCAGCTCGTAATCGTCGAATCCATAATTGCCAAAGTATTCGTGGGAGAGTTCACGAAGAGATTTAATTGCCGCGATGTCCTGGGTGAGGCTGCCGACCTGGCCGTAGCCGACGGTGATTGACTTGACGCCCTGTTCCAGCGCCAGCAGACCTTCGATAATGGCCACCGCGTGGGACATAAACGGTGGGATCAGGGTGCCGGTCAGCGGGCCGAACGGTTCGCGGTTAATACGAATGCCGTGTTCTTCATACAGGCCCATCAGGCGGTCGCAGTACTGCCAGTCGCGAATCGACTTCTCCAGGGTGACGCGCTTGGCGTAGGGAATGTTGTAGGAGATACCGCCGCCTTCGTAGCTGGTAAAGCCGCTGGCCATGGAGATTTCCGCCAGCAGGCGCGCGTCTGGCGTACCGTGACGTACCTGGACCGGTTTTTCCAGCGCTTCGGTCATCCGGCGGCAGGCGGCGACGCCGTGGTTAACCACCGGCAAACCATTCAGTTTGGAGGTTCCCGCCTCGATGGATTTCTGTATGCCGACCGCCGCTTCTTCGTAACGGTTGAGGCGGGTATAGGCATCGATGGTGCTGGGCAGCAGATCGCACTCTTCCTGCAGGGTTTTGAGCAGCGCAATATGTTCATCCATCAGCGCCACGCCCGCGCGCGGCTGGCTCAGGGTTTTACCCTCCTGGTCGGCCTTAAGCAGAGCGTGAGAAAAGCGTTTTTTCTCAGGAATGGTTTGCTGGTACTTCACGCCATCTTCGAAGTGCTCAACGTCCTTGCCGGTATGCCAGGTCTGCAATACCTGATGCCGCTCGGTCATGAATTCGTCGTGGGTTAATTTTTTATTTCGAAGTTCCATTCGTAGCTGCCTTCATTTATAGGGTTAAACAGTGAATGCTGGTGCGAGCGGCGAGCTCGGGGTAGAGCCTGGCAACGTTTGCCAGCAGCGGAAGCAGGCCTTTTGCATCGCGGTAATAATCAAACCGGGTTGGCAGGAGAATGCGTCTGCCGTCGTCATCCAGTTCGCGGTATTTCAGCCAGCGGTGGATGTCGAAGCCGCTGGCGCGGGAGAGCCATCCACCGGAACCGACGACTTTACGCACGGGGGTCAGATCGCGGCCCATCTGTAAATCGACGTTGCCCACGCAGGTGCAGACCTGCTTTTTGGTGCCCGCGTGGCGTTCGCTGGCGTAGCCGACGCACAGCCCGGCCAGCACGGTGTCGAAATATTTTTCTTCCTCGTTGAGCGGCAGATAATCCGGCTGAGCGACCAGATGGCGCAGGTAGCGGTAAAAGGCCTCCTGACGCTGCGGCTGGTGGGCAAACACCACGTTCACCAGCTCCTGAGTACTTTCACCGACCACGACAGCTGAAACGCGCATGCCGAGATCGCCTTCTACCGTACGTTTAACAAACGGTTCCGGAACCCCGTGCAGAACGGTATCCGGCGAGAGCGTGTTGGCGCTGGCGGAGTAGACGTCGGTGGTGGCGCCGCCCATATCGATCAGCATGAACTCTTTCCACGCGCTGTCGTAATGGCTGATGGTTTTTACCAGCTCGTAGACGGTCCACGGCGTTGGCATCGGCTCTTCGCCGGTTTCCGCGACAATCACGTCCAGCCCTTTACCTTTGACGATTCGGGATAAGAAGACATCGCAAATCGCCTTGCGGGCAGCGTAGGGATTAGGGTGATCGAGATCGGGCAGAATGTTGTCTACCGTGGTCAAATCTTTGTGGCCAAGGATGGCCTGAACCTCGTCCTGAATATCCCGGTTTCCGGCATAGATAATGGCGCAGTCGAGCGTTGACTCCGCCAGCGCATGGGCGTTGGCCAGGCCGTAGCTCTCCTCGCCGCCGTCGGTTCCGCCGGTAAATAGCAGGATATCCGGCGGCGTGGCTTCCAGCGCCTGGATATCGTGGCGGTTGAGTTTGTAGGCGTAGTATTGGGCGATTTTGGCCCCCGCCGAGTGGGCGGTGACTTTTGCTGATTCCAGGGTGATGGACGGCACCAGACCCATCGCGGCAACGGCAAGACCGCCTTTTGCCGATGAAGAGTATTTCAGCGTGACGTCACCGCGGTGCAGCAACGGGCGCGCATCGGCAACGTTAAGCACCCGGTTCAGGCTGGCAAAAAAGCCTTCCGCCAGGTGATGGGTAGTGGTCGGGGTCAGAACGTGATTTACCAGCGTCAGCTCATCCCCCTCCTGTGCGAAGAGGGCCGCTTTGGTCCACGTCGAGCCGATATCGACAGAGACGGTTTGCATCAGATAGCCTCTTCCAGACACTGCTGTTCAACGCCGTGGCGCTGGTTGATATCGTTCGCCATCAGCCTGCAGACGTCTTCCAGATCGTGGCTTGGGGCAAAGACGCGATTGAAGCCCATCTCTTTGAATTTGGCCTCGACGTCGGCAAAATCATGCTTACCGACCACCAGGTTACCGCCAACGTAAAGAAGAATATCGCCGATACCGCGTTCGATGCAGCGTTCGCGCAGTCCCAGGCAGTCGATATCGCCGTGGCCGTAAATAGACGACACAACGATGGCGTCCGCGCCGGTTTCGATAGCGGCATCGATATATTCATCCTGACTGACCATCACCCCCAGATTGATTACGCGAAAATCATGGGCAGTAAAAACGCGGTCCAGGACTTTGTTGCCTACTGCATGGCAGTCAGCACCAATGACGCCAATAACAAGTGTTGATTTCTTCATGGGTAATCCTCTGTAAGGCTGATGGTATAAAAATAAAAACGACTTTCTAATATTTGCAGCGTTGATGATGGCCGCCTGTTAATAGGGCTGGAGTGTCTGTGGTTCGAAGGGGGGAAGCAATTGATCTATTTTCAGAATATCTTTCAAAAAAGTCTTGTTTTTGATTTTTCTTTAAAAAATCCTTTTTTATCATATAGTTGTTGGTTTTTTATTGTCTGGGGGTTATTTCTGTTTAGATCTTTTTAATAAATAGATTGCGATGTTTGTGAGCAAGGTCTTATTTTATATTTTGCCTTTGATAATAAGCGGTAAATACAATTCTTTAAATTTTTCTGTGAACATAGTAACGGAATTTATGTGCGGTTTTTTATATGCGTCACGGCAAATTTGTTAGATTAAAGATATAAAATGATGATTTGTTTATTTAATATTTCATTTTTGTTGAATGGCGGAGTGGGGCAGGAGAGCTGCTTTCCGGGGTGGATAAAAGCGTAGGGGGAAAGTCTGCTGCATAAAGAGCAGGGTGCGTTGCGTCACAAAACGACAAGAAAGAGAATGTACGCCGCATTTACTTGATAATGAGATAGTTACGCATCTGTGTTAATTGAAAGTAAACGCAATGATAAATGTAATAAGCAAAAAAATTTAGGGCATTAACTTGATAAAAAAAATCTGTGAGCTACACGACATTGTCAGCTGATGCCCGGATTAATGCGCCCAGCGCTCATCCCATTAAATTCCCCTCCGCGGCGAAATAAATGGACTATCATTTTCAGTAACCGTTGATACTCTTGAAAAACATATTGTTAACCTAGTGTTTACCTGTACGGTACACGGTATACATAATTAACATTTAAAATGAAAATTGATTTAAATCAATGTTTAAAACTTGGAAAAGGTCGCGAAATGGAGTTAAATTGTCGCGGATCAAATTGACCGAAATCTGGTATTTTCGCTATAAATTGATCGCTGTCGAAAACTGCAAATTTATCACAATAAAAACCTATTTATTGTAAGGGTTTTGCAGCGTAATATAATCACGGGATCAATTTGGGTGTTTTGTTAACATGTTTGTAACTTCTCATTACTATCGTTTTCTTGCATGAGAAAACGGGCGTGACGAGAAGAAGCAAATAAATTTGTATTGGGGCATGCGTGTGACCCTTTCTAACGGGGTTCACTCTCGGAGTCTTCATGCGATGAGCAAGGAGTCATGATGTTAGATATAGTCGAACTGTCGCGCTTACAGTTTGCCTTGACCGCGATGTACCACTTCCTGTTTGTGCCGCTGACGCTAGGTATGGCGTTCCTGCTGGCCATCATGGAAACGGTCTACGTCCTTTCCGGCAAACAGATTTATAAAGATATGACCAAGTTCTGGGGCAAGTTGTTTGGTATCAACTTCGCGCTGGGTGTGGCAACCGGTCTGACCATGGAGTTCCAGTTCGGGACTAACTGGTCTTACTACTCTCACTATGTGGGCGATATCTTCGGTGCGCCGCTGGCCATTGAAGGTTTGATGGCCTTCTTCCTCGAATCTACCTTTGTCGGTCTGTTCTTCTTCGGTTGGGATCGTCTGGGCAAAGTTCAGCACATGGCCGTGACCTGGCTGGTGGCGCTGGGCTCCAACCTGTCGGCGCTGTGGATCCTCGTCGCTAACGGCTGGATGCAGAACCCGATTGCGTCGGACTTCAACTTTGAAACCATGCGTATGGAGATGGTCAGCTTCTCTGAGCTGGTCCTGAACCCGGTTGCTCAGGTTAAGTTCGTTCATACCGTGGCGTCAGGCTACGTGACCGGCGCGATGTTCATTCTTGCCATCAGCTCCTGGTATATGCTTAAAGGCCGCGACTTCGCTTTTGCCAAGCGCTCCTTCGCTATCGCAGCCAGCTTCGGTATGGCGGCGATTCTCTCCGTTATCGTTCTCGGTGATGAATCCGGCTACGAAATGGGCGACGTGCAGAAAACCAAACTGGCGGCTATCGAAGCTGAATGGGAAACTCAGCCTGCTCCGGCGGCCTTTACCCTGTTTGGTATTCCCGATCAGAAGGCGCAGGAGAACCGCTTCGCGATTCAAATTCCTTACGCGCTGGGCATCATTGCGACTCGATCCGTGGATAAACAGGTTACCGGCCTGAAAGACCTCATGGTTCAGCACGAAGAGCGTATCCGTAACGGGATGAAAGCTTACGCGCTGCTGGAACAGCTGCGTGCCGGTTCAACCGACCAGGCCGTGCGCGATCGCTTTAACGACGTGAAGAAAGATCTGGGCTACGGTCTGCTGCTGAAACGCTATACCGACAACGTCTCTGACGCGACGGAAGAGCAGATTGCTCTGGCGACCAAGGACTCTATTCCTGCCGTGGCGCCGCTCTACTTCGCCTTCCGTATTATGGTAGCGTGCGGCGTGCTGATGCTGTTGATTATCGGCGCCTCCTTCTGGAGCGTGATTCGCAACCGCATCGGTGAGAAAAAATGGCTGCTGCGCGCCGCGTTCTATGGCCTGCCGCTGCCGTGGATTGCCGTTGAATCGGGCTGGTTTGTCGCCGAATATGGCCGTCAGCCGTGGGCTATTGGTGAGGTGCTGCCGACGGCCGTCGCGAACTCGTCGCTGACCGCGGGCGACCTGATCTTCTCTATGGTGCTGATTTGTGGCCTGTACACGCTGTTCCTGGTGGCTGAACTGTTCCTCATGTTCAAGTTTGCCCGTAAAGGACCAAGCAGCCTGAAAACCGGTCGCTACCACTTTGAACAGTCCTCTGCGGCTATTCAGTCGGCACGCTAAGACAGGAGTCGTCAAATGATCGATTATGAAGTATTGCGTTTTATCTGGTGGCTGCTGATCGGCATTTTGCTTATTGGTTTTGCCGTCGCCGATGGCTTCGACATGGGGGTGGGGATGCTCACCCGTTTCCTCGGTCGTAACGACACCGAGCGTCGAATTATGATTAACGCCATTGCCCCGCACTGGGACGGAAACCAGGTGTGGCTGATCACCGCCGGCGGCGCGCTGTTTGCCGCCTGGCCGATGGTTTACGCCGCCGCGTTTTCCGGCTTCTATGTGGCCATGATCCTGGTGCTGGCGTCTTTATTCTTCCGTCCGGTGGGTTTCGACTACCGCTCGAAGATTGAGGACAACCGCTGGCGTAACATGTGGGACTGGGGCATCTTCGTTGGCAGCTTCGTGCCGCCGCTGGTGATTGGCGTGGCGTTCGGCAACCTGCTGCAGGGCGTTCCGTTCCACGTTGATGAATATCTGCGCCTGTACTACACCGGTAACTTCTTCCAGCTGCTGAATCCGTTTGGCCTGCTGGCCGGTATTGTTAGCGTGGCGATGATCCTGACGCAGGGCGCGACCTACCTGCAGATGCGTACCGTGGGTGAACTGCACCTGCGCACCCGCTCCGTGTCTACGGTGGCGGCGCTGGTGACGCTGGTCTGCTTCGCGCTGGCGGGCGTTTGGGTCTACTACGGTATCGACGGTTATGTGGTGAAATCGGTGATGGATCATACCGGCCCGTCTAACCCGCTGACCAAAGAAGTCGCGCGTGAAGCCGGCGCGTGGATGGTGAACTTTAATAACATGCCGGCGCTGTGGGCGATTCCTGCTCTGGGCGTGGCGCTGCCGCTGCTGACCGTCATCTCGACAAAAGCGGATAAAGGCGCATGGGCGTTTCTGTTCTCCTCGCTGACGCTGGCGTGCATCATTCTGACTGCCGGTATCGCCATGTTCCCGTTCATTATGCCATCAAGCACGGCGATGAACGCGAGCCTGACCATGTGGGATGCGACCTCCAGCCAGCTGACGCTGAACCTGATGACTTACGTGGCGATTGTCTTCGTACCGATTATTCTGGCCTACACCGCCTGGTGTTACTGGAAAATGTTCGGTCGCATCACTCGCGAAGACATCGAAAAGAACACCCACTCGCTGTACTAAGGTAAGGAGCTATATATGTGGTATTTCGCATGGATTTTGGGAACGCTTCTTGCCTGTGCTTTTGGGGTGATTACCGCGCTGGCGCTTGAGCACGTGGAAGCCACCAAAGCAGGTAAAGAAGAACACTGATGAGTATTATCGTGATGCGATATACGAAATCATTCGGGTTGCATCGAGGCGGCAAGTCTGTGAATCCCCAGGAGCTTACACAAGTAAGTGACTGGGGTAAGCAGACGTAGCCAACAAAGAGGCGAAGTGAATGATAAAGTATATGTATGCGATAATGGACAAGCGCCCGTTAAGGGCGCTTTCCTTATTGATGGCGCTGGCGCTAGCGGGCTGCATCTTCTGGGATCCGTCGCGCTTTGCGGCCAAAACCAGCGAGCTGGAAATCTGGCACGGCTTCCTGCTGATGTGGGCGGTTTGTACCGGCGTTATCCACGGCGTGGGCTTCCGCCCGCGCGCCATTCACTGGCAGGGAATTTTTTGTCCGCTTATCGCTGATATTGTGCTCGTTTTGGGCCTGTTCTTTTTCTTCTTTTGAATAAGAAATCTCTGTTAACCATATGGGCTTGCATAAGCCCATAAAAATTTACTCCTCGTTTACTTTCCCCCATTCCAAACCACGATTCCCGCGCGTATAGTAGCGAAGTTTGAAAGCACTAACCTTTTGTTGCATTACCGGGATGTAAAGTGAATACAACGCTGTTTCGATGGCCGGTTCGGGTCTATTACGAAGACACCGACGCCGGTGGTGTGGTTTACCACGCCAGCTACGTCGCTTTCTATGAAAGAGCACGCACAGAGATGCTGCGCCATCATCACTTCAGCCAACAGGTTTTGCTGGCTGAACGAGTTGCCTTTGTGGTTCGCAAAATGACGCTGGAGTATTTTGCGCCCGCCAGACTCGACGACATGCTCGAAATCCAGACGGAGATAACCTCAATGCGAGGAGCTACCCTGGTTTTCACGCAGCGAATCGTCAACGCCGAGAACGTCGTTTTGAATGAAGCTGAGGTTCTTATCGTGTGCGTTGATCCACTCTTAATGAAGCCTCGTGCGCTTCCCAAGTCTATTGTCGCGGAGTTTAAGCAGTGACTGAGATGAATATCCTTGATTTGTTCCTGAAGGCGAGCCTTCTGGTTAAACTTATCATGTTGATTTTAGTTTGTTTTTCCATCGCCTCCTGGGCCATCATTATTCAGAGAACGCGTATCCTCAATTCGGCGTCACGTGAGGCCGAAGCGTTTGAAGATAAGTTCTGGTCCGGTATCGAGCTTTCTCGTTTGTACCAGGAAAGCCAGGGTCGTCGCGATAATCTGACCGGTTCGGAACAAATCTTCTACAGCGGCTTCAAAGAGTTTGCGCGTCTGCATCGTGCGAACAGCCATGCGCCGGAAGCGATTGTCGAAGGGGCGTCGCGCGCCATGCGTATTTCGATGAACCGCGAGCTGGAAACCCTGGAAACCCACATCCCGTTCCTCGGTACGGTGGGTTCTATCAGCCCATATATCGGTCTGTTTGGTACCGTATGGGGGATCATGCATGCCTTTATCGCGCTGGGCGCGGTAAAACAGGCGACGCTGCAAATGGTCGCGCCGGGTATCGCAGAAGCGCTCATCGCGACGGCAATTGGTCTTTTTGCCGCTATCCCGGCGGTTATGGCCTATAACCGTCTGAACCAGCGCGTGAACAAACTTGAGCTGAACTACGACAACTTTATGGAAGAGTTCACCGCCATTTTGCACCGTCAGGCGTTTACCAGCAGCGAAAGCAATAAGGGGTAAGCCATGGCCAGAGCACGTGGACGCGGACGTCGCGAACTGAAGTCCGAGATCAACATCGTTCCGCTGCTGGATGTCCTGTTGGTGCTGTTGCTGATCTTTATGGCGACAGCGCCGATCATTACGCAGAGCGTAGAGGTCGACCTACCGGACGCAACGGAGTCGCAGGCGGTGAAAAGCAACGATGAGCCGCCGGTGATCGTTGAAGTCTCCGGCGTCGGGCAGTACAGCGTGAAGGTTGGCCCGGAAACGTTATCGCAGCTGCCGCCGGAACAGGTTATTGCGGAAGCCAGGCGTCGACTTGAGGCGAATGAGAAAACGGTGTTCCTGATCGGCGGTGCTAAAGAGGTGCCATACGATGAGATTATTAAAGCGCTTAACCTGTTGCACAGCGCAGGGGTTAAATCGGTTGGCTTGATGACCAAGCCGATCTAATCGCTCGCAATATGCACGCCCGCCAGCACGTCGGCTTTGGGACAACAGCGTCTCGTGGCCGACGTCATTTAACGGGAACAGGCGAACAGTTTTTGGGAACCGATAGTGTCAAAGGCAACCGAACAAAACGACAAGCTTAAACGAGCGATCATAGTATCAGTCGCGCTGCACATCGTATTGATAGCGCTGCTGATCTGGAGTTCGTTTGACGAGCATCTGGATGCTTCTGCCGGGGGTGGCGGAGGTTCCTCTATCGATGCGGTAATGGTCGATCCGGGGGCGGTTGTGAAGAATTATGACCGTCAACAGCAGCAGCAGGCCAGCGCCCGCCGCGCCGCCGAGCAGCGTGAAAAGCAGGCTCAGCAGCAGGCGGAAGAGCTACGTGAAAAACAGGCCGCCGAGCAGGAACGGCTGAAACAGCTGGAACAGGATCGTCTGCAGGCGCAGGAAGCGGCTAAAGAGGCGAAAGAACAGCAGAAGCAGGCGGAAGAAGCCGCGGCGAAAGCCGCCGCAGCGGCAAAAGCCAAAGCGGACGCACAGGCGAAAGAGGCGCAGGAAGCTGCCGCCAAAGCCGCCGCTGATGCAAAAGCGAAGGCCGATGCGCAGGCGAAAGCAGCCGAAGCCGCTGCGGCGAAAGCGGCGGCGGATGCGAAGAAACAGGCGGAAGCAGAAGCCGCGAAAGCGGCCGCGGACGCGCAGAAGAAAGCCGAAGCCGATGCGGCGAAGAAAGCTCAGCAGGACGCCGAGAAGAAAGCGCAGCAGCAGGCAGAGAAAAAAGCGCAGCAGGAAGCGGCGAAACAGGCCGCTGCTGAAAAAGCTGCCGCCGAAAAAGCGGCAGAAAAAGCCGCCGCGCAGAAAGCTGCTGCTGAGAAAGCGACAGCCGAGAAAGCCGCCGCAGCGGAAAAAGCCGCCGCCGAGAAAGCCGCGGCAGCCAAAGCTGCAGCAGCAGAGAAGGCCGCCGCAGACAAAGCGGCGAAAGCCGCCGCCGCTAAGGCAGCAGCCGCCAAGAAAGCCGCTGCGGCCAAAGAGGCAAGCGGCGTTGACGACCTGCTCGGCGATCTGAGCTCCGGTAAGAATGCGCCGAAAACGGGTGGTGGAGCGAAAGGGAATAATCAGCCTTCGAAGGACACAGGAACATCTGGTGCTAACGGCGGTGATAACGGCGCAGAAATAAGCGCTTATGCTAAGCAAATTCAGATAGCTATCCAGCGCCGTCTGTATGATGCGAGCCTTTATCAGGGCAAGCGGTGCGTGTTGCATATTAATCTCGCCCCTGATGGTACTTTAAAAGGCATCACATCTGAGGGGGGCGATCCGGCACTTTGCCAGGCGGCATTGACGGCTGCGAAAACTGCGACTATTCCTAAACCGCCGAGTCAGGCAGTTTATGAAAGAATAAAAAATGCGACACTGGACTTTAAACTGTAGCGATCTTCCCCGTTTATGCGGGGAAAACAAACGTCGGTAGGCCCAGGGTTTTGGTAGTTTTGTGTATTTGAGTTTGTTAACATTCTGCTAAATTATCGTGGGCTTTTCGCCTGGATAAGGGAGATATGATGAAGCAGGCATTACGAGTAGCATTTGGTTTTTTAATGCTGTGGGCGGCAGTGCTGCACGCAGAAGTACGCATCGAGATTACCCAAGGGGTCGACTCGGCACGCCCAATCGGCGTTGTGCCGTTCCAGTGGGCGGGGCAGGGTGCTGCGCCGGAAGATGTGGGCGGTATCGTGGCGGCTGACCTGCGCAACAGCGGCAAGTTTAACCCGCTCGATCGCTCTCGCCTGCCTCAGCAGCCGGGTAGCGCTCAGGAAGTGCAGCCGGCGGCATGGTCTGCGCTGGGCGTTGACGCCGTCGTGGTTGGTCAGGTGACGCAAAACCCTGACGGTTCCTACAACGTGGCGTACCAGCTGGTTGATACCGGTGGCGCGCCGGGTACCGTACTTGCGCAGAACTCCTTTAAAGTCACGAAACAGTATCTGCGCTATGCCGCACATGCTGCCAGCGACGCCGTATTTGAGAAGCTGACCGGTATTAAGGGCGCCTTCCGTACCCGTATCGCCTACGTGGTACAGACTAACGGCGGCCAGTTCCCGTACGAGCTGCGCGTGTCCGACTACGATGGCTACAATCAGTTCCTCGTTCACCGTTCAACCCAGCCGCTGATGTCTCCGGCATGGTCTCCGGACGGCGCGAAGCTGGCCTACGTGACCTTTGAAAGCGGACGCTCTGCGCTGGTTGTGCAGACGCTGGCTAACGGCTCCGTTCGTCAGATTGCTTCGTTCCCGCAGCATAACGGCGCGCCGGCGTTCTCGCCGGACGGCAGCAAACTGGCTTTCGCTCTGTCGAAAACCGGTAGCCTGAACCTGTACGTGATGGACCTGGGATCTGGCCAGATTCGTCAGGTGACCAACGGTCGCAGCAATAACACCGAACCAAGCTGGTTCCCGGATAGCCAGAACCTGGCCTTTACTTCCGACCAGGCCGGTCGTCCGCAGGTGTATAAAGTCAATATTAATGGCGGCACGCCGCAGCGTATTACCTGGGAAGGTTCACAAAACCAGGACGCTGACGTGAGCGCTGATGGTAAAACTATGGTAATGGTAAGCTCGGCCGGTGGTCAGCAGCACATTGCCAAACAAGATCTGGAAGCGGGTGGTGTGCAGGTTCTGTCATCAACGTTTTTAGATGAAACGCCAAGTCTGGCACCTAACGGCACTATGGTAATCTACAGCTCTTCTCAGGGGATGGGATCCGTGCTGAATCTGGTTTCTACAGATGGGCGTTTCAAAGCGCGTCTTCCGGCAACTGATGGACAGGTAAAATCACCTGCCTGGTCGCCGTATCTGTGATAATAAATAATTGATTATTAAAGGAATCAAAGAAATGCAACTGAACAAAGTGCTGAAAGGGCTGTTGATCGCTCTGCCGGTTATGGCAATCGCGGCGTGTTCTTCTAACAAGAACGCCAGCAACGACCAGAGCGGTGAAGGCATGCTGGGTGCCGGCACTGGTATGGACGGTAACGCTAACGGCGGCAACATGTCTTCCGAAGAGCAGGCTCGTCTGCAGATGCAACAGCTGCAGCAGAACAATATCGTTTACTTCGATCTGGACAAATACGATATCCGTTCTGACTTCGCTGCAATGCTGGACGCGCACGCAAACTTCCTGCGCAGCAATCCGTCCTACAAAGTGACCGTAGAAGGTCATGCGGATGAGCGTGGTACGCCGGAATACAACATCGCTCTGGGTGAGCGTCGTGCTAACGCCGTTAAGATGTATCTGCAGGGCAAAGGTGTTTCTGCTGACCAGATCTCCATCGTTTCTTACGGTAAAGAAAAACCTGCAGTACTGGGCCATGACGAAGCGGCTTACGCCAAAAACCGTCGCGCCGTACTGGTTTACTAAGAGAATTGCATGAGCAGTAACTTCAGACATCATCTATTGAGTCTGTCGTTACTGGTTGGCATAGCGGCCCCCTGGGCCGCTTTTGCTCAGGCGCCAATCAGTAGTGTCGGCTCAGGCTCGGTCGAAGACCGCGTCACTCAACTCGAGCGTATTTCCAATGCGCACAGCCAGCTTTTAACCCAACTCCAGCAACAACTCTCCGATAATCAGTCCGATATTGATTCCCTGCGCGGTCAAATTCAGGAAAGCCAGTATCAGCTGAATCAGGTTGTTGAGCGCCAGAAGCAGATCCTGCTGCAGATCGACGGTCTGAGCAGCGGTGGCGGCGCAGCGGGAGCGCAAACCCAGACGTCAGCGGGCGATCAGGGCGCTGCGGCTAGCGGGACGGCGCCAGCGGCCTCGTCAGGCGCCCCGGCGCAGACCGGTGATGCCAATACCGATTACAACGCGGCTATCGCGCTGGTGAAGGATCCCTCTCGCCAGGACGATGCGATGGCGGCTTTCCAGAACTTCGTCAAAAAGTACCCCGATTCAACGTATCAGCCGAACGCCAACTACTGGCTCGGTCAGCTGAATTACAACAAGGGTAAAAAGGACGATGCGGCGTACTATTTCGCTTCCGTGGTGAAAAACTACCCTAAATCCCCGAAGGCGCCCGATGCGATGTTTAAAGTCGGCGTGATCATGCAGGACAAAGGCGATACCGCAAAAGCGAAGGCGGTTTACCAGCAGGTGGTCAGTAAATTTCCTGGCACCGACGGGGCCAAACAAGCGCAAAAACGCCTTAACGCACTCGGATGATTATGGCATGACCAGAAATCGCATCATTTCTGGTCTTGTCGCATGAATCCTAAGCAGTTAAGCAATCTTTATCTAAATTGTTGTTGCGCTGAATTCTGAAATCAGTAATATATGCCGCCGTTGCCAAGGGATATCGAACAAGCCCAAAGCGGCGAAAATAGTGGGTCGTTAGCTCAGTTGGTAGAGCAGTTGACTTTTAATCAATTGGTCGCAGGTTCGAATCCTGCACGACCCACCAATCGTTCTGGTGGAACGCGATAGTAAAACGTGAAGGATAACGTTGCGTCAGCAACGGCCCGTAGGGCGAGGCGAAGCCGAGTCATCCTGCACGACCCACCGTTAAAAGATGTATCCAGCGCAGTATCGGGTGATTAGCTCAGCTGGGAGAGCACCTCCCTTACAAGGAGGGGGTCGGCGGTTCGATCCCGTCATCACCCACCACTCGGGTCGTTAGCTCAGTTGGTAGAGCAGTTGACTTTTAATCAATTGGTCGCAGGTTCGAATCCTGCACGACCCACCAATTTAACATCAAACTCAGATGTTAAGCGTGAAGGATAACGTTGCGTCAGCCACGGCCCGTAGGGCGAGCGAAAGCGAGTCATCCTGCACGACCCACCAATTTCGAATTGGTGACGAGTGAAGAATATTCAGGCAGTACCCGAGCGGGTCGTTAGCTCAGTTGGTAGAGCAGTTGACTTTTAATCAATTGGTCGCAGGTTCGAATCCTGCACGACCCACCAATTTAACATCGCAGTCAGATGTTAAGCGTGAAGGATAACGTTGCGTCAGCAACGGCCCGTAGGGCGAGCGAAAGCGAGTCATCCTGCACGACCCATCATCCTGAATCGTTCCAGTTAGCAGTAAACCCGCAAGGGGTCGTTAGCTCAGTTGGTAGAGCAGTTGACTTTTAATCAATTGGTCGCAGGTTCGAATCCTGCACGACCCACCAATTTAACATCAAACTCAGATGTTAAGCGTGAAGGATAACGTTACGTCAGCAACGGCCCGTAGGGCGAGCGAAGCGAGTCATCCTGCACGACCCACCAATGTAAAAAAGCGCCCTAAAGGCGCTTTTTTGCTATCTGCCATTTCCTCGAAAATCACAACAATCCGCAATACCTTAATGCTGCGTTATTCTACCGTCGCGCTGCGTTTACCGTGGCTACAATTGGCACAGGCCAGTAGCCCGGACAGATGCGCAGCATCGCCTCCGGGAAATGTGACGGCCTGATGCCTTTGCGTGGCTTCGTCCCGGGGGCGGCGCTTGACGCGCCTTGCCCGGGCTACAGATTCGTGCGTTCTGCAGGTTTGGCAGCC
>NZ_WCIN01000047.1:50523-107135 GCF_009025755.1 Klebsiella sp. RCJ4 | reverse complement strand
TGAACCCAGGTTTACGCGAACAATCCCGGCAATTTACAATCAGCTATTTCAAAGGGTTGCATAATGCTGATTGGCTACGCGCGGGTATCTACCGGCGATCAAAACCTCGATTTACAGAAAAACGCACTGGTTCGTGCAGAATGTGAACTAATTTTCGAAGATACCGCCAGCGGGAAAAATGCGAAGCGGCCCGGATTAAGGAAAGCTATTCGCCGTCTTCGACCTGGTGATTCGCTGGTGGTCTGGAAGCTCGATCGCCTCGGTCGCAGTGTTCGTGACCTCATCACTCTGGTATCTGAACTGCAGGAGCGGGGAATTCATTTTCGCAGTTTGACCGATTCGATCGACACTTCGACACCTGCTGGCCGCTTCTTCTTCCATGTCATGAGTGCCCTGGCGGAAATGGAGAGGGAATTGATAGTGGAGCGCACCCGCGCCGGTTTAGCCGCTGCAAGGGAACATGGGCGCATCGGTGGCCGCCGCCGGATAATGACCACCGAAGTTGTGGAACGCTGCCGGCGCATGCTGGAAAACGGAGCTACACGCCAGCAGGTGGCCGACGTGATCGGCGTAGGGGTTAAGACGGTTTACAAATATTTTCCGGTAGGCGAGTGAGGTAGGGTGATAGCCCTGTTTGATAAAAAAAATCCCCGGAGCAGGCACACTCAGGGGAAAAAACTTCATTACATTATTGCTGCGTGCGTCTCCGCGCGGAGTATATCTTCTGAGAAAACTCCTGATGTTTCCAGATAATTCTGGTCTGAACAGTTAAGTTAAAGTTCCGGTTGCATGGGTATGTTTTTACTTAAGGGGTCCTGGAGCTGTTGAAGTGCTCGGAGTTGCTATGCACACGATCAACAGCTTGAGGCTGGATACTACCCCTGTTTGAAGGGGAGTGTGATTAACCGCACGTTAACTACTGTTGCCTGAAATTCACATCTGAGATAATAACCTCACGAATAATAGAGCAAAGCGCGTTTAAATATGAGCAGTAAGAAAACGTTAACGTTCATGCAATTTTTGATAATAAATAGTCAACTCGCCAGCATCTCAGATACTTGGGCTGATTTGTGGGTATTGATTTTCCATACGAGCCTTGGTGCGGGCAGGCTGCTGTCTCTTCGTTACGATGACATAGATGGCAATTCGATACTGATACGAGAGAGGGGGAGACTGAAAGCACTGCGCGTTGAAATTCCACCTACGGTGATGGCGATGATAGCGCGGCGACGGGAAAGGCATCCAGAGGATATTTTTGTGTTCCAGAGCCATTCAAATCGTGTGAAGAACGAATGCCGGCCAGTAACACTCATTGCTTTCAATACCGCTTTAAACCGGGCTGCAAAATCCTTATCGGGAGTCACCGTGAGCAGTGGTAGCGCAAGAAACGTATCTCATTAATCGCCCATAAGCACCTGCTGGCAAAGTAGTCAACTTGCAACCCCTTAGTGGGTTATTTGTAAGCTATGAGAATGGTTATTGCCTCAGACCCTTAGGGGGTAAAATTGGGGCAAATTTTGGGGCAGAATAACGTTTGGGGCACGATTTGGGGCAATCAAATGTCCGCATTTGTCCGTATTTGACCAAAAGTCAACAGCGCTATCTCGTTGAAAATATTGCAGATCATTGAATTTGCTAAACTAATTTTTTGCATGCCATAATAAAGTTAATATTTAGGCAACCGCGATCAAAAAAATTGCGCTGTTTGCAGCACCGGACGAGGTTATTGCGTAAACTTTAAAAACTTTACCAACTCGCTGTTTCTTTAAGGTCATTTGTACGCTTTACTCACCGGCTGCTGCGGCGCGGAACGAGTGTGGCGGCATATTTTTGTTTGGAAAGGATACTTGGGTGGCTCTTATGACGCATGATGCTTTTTCCCTTCGCGGCCTCGCGGCAGGCTGCGCGCTTTTACTTCTCGTTGCGCCTGCGGTGCAGGCTGCGGAACAACTCCCCGATGCGCCATCCATTGACGCGCGAGCCTGGATCCTGATGGACTATGCCAGCGGCAAAGTGCTCAGCGAAGGCAATGCCGACGAAAAACTCGACCCGGCGAGCCTGACCAAAATCATGACCAGCTACGTTGTCGGCCAGGCGTTAAAGGCGGGTAAGATTAAGTCTACAGATATGGTGACCATCGGACGCGATGCGTGGGCCACCGGTAACCCGGCGCTGCGCGGCTCTTCGGTTATGTTCCTCAAGCCGGGGATGCAGGTGTCGGTAGAAGATCTTAACAAGGGCGTCATCATTCAGTCCGGCAACGACGCCAGCATCGCGATAGCCGACTACGTGGCGGGCAGCCAGGACGCGTTTGTCAGCCTGATGAACGGCTATGCGCAGAAAATGGGCCTGACCAATACCACCTTTATGACCGTGCACGGTCTGGACGCGCCGGGTCAGTTCAGTACCGCCCGCGATATGGCGCTGCTCACCAAAGCGATGATCCATGACGTGCCGGAAGAGTATGCGATCCATAAAGAAAAAGAGTTCACCTTCAACAAAATCCGCCAGCCGAACCGCAACCGCCTGCTGTGGAGCACGAACCTCAACGCTGACGGGGTGAAAACCGGGACCACCGCCGGGGCGGGCTACAATCTGGTTTCTTCCGCGACGCAAAACGATATGCGCCTGATTGCCGTCGTGCTCGGCACCAAAACTGACCGTATCCGTTTTAACGAATCAGAAAAACTGCTGACCTGGGGATTCCGCTTCTATGAAACCGTGACGCCGATTAAACCCGATGCCACCTTCATTACCCAGCGCGTCTGGTTTGGCGATAGCAGTGAAGCGAAGCTGGGGGCGGGCGAGGCGGGTTCCATCACGCTGCCGAAAGGCCAGCTGAAAAACCTCAAGGCCAGCTACACCCTGAATGATGCACAGCTGACCGCGCCGCTGACCAAAGGGCAGGTTGTCGGCACCATCGACTTTAAACTGAATGATAAAACCATTGAGCAGCGGCCGCTGATTGTAATGGAAGCGGTAAACGAAGGCGGTTTCTTTAGCCGGATGATCGATTTCGTGCTGATGAAACTGCACGGCTGGTTCGGCGGTTGGTTCTCTTAAAATGCAGGCCGCGCCCTGCGGGGCGCGGTTAGTAAAGCAGTGAAATTTGTTTTTCCTTCGCCAGCGCGAGCAGATCGTCATCCGGACACACGTCGCTGGCTATTACGTCAAACTGCGATAAATCCCCCATCCGCGCCGGCCGGACTTTGCCGAATTTACTGTGATCGACAACCAGCACGTGGTAGCGAGCGCTTTTCATCGCCCAGTGTTTGACCGGCAGCTCTTCCAGGTTAAAACAGGTCGCGCCCTGCTCGCAATCGACGCCCGCAGCGGAATAAAACGCGATGTCCGGGCACAGATGGCTCAGCGTATCCTGCAGGCTTAGCGGTTTAAAAATGGCGTTGCTGGCGTGGAACTCGCCGCCGCACAAAATTGCGCGGCACTGGGGCTTTTCCTGTAAGGAAAGAAAGGTATTGAGCGAATAGCAGACGCCGGTAAAGGGCAGGGCGCTATCGATGGCGTCGATGATCCACGGCGTGGTGGTCCCGCAGTCAAAAAAGGCCATCTGGTGGGGCTCAAGCAGCTTTGCCGCATGGCGGGCTGCGCGGCGTTTTTCATCCACAAGGCGCGTTTTCTGATCGCTCAGCAGATAGTGCGTTGCGCTGCGCGGCTCCAGAACGATATAGCCGCCCAGCAACACGACCGGACCGCTGTGGCCGTTGAGGTCGCGACGAATGGTCATCTCTGACACGCCAAGCAGGGTGGCCGCTTCTTTTAGATGGAGTTTATCACTGCGCTTGAGTGCCTGAATAAGCTGGCTGATGCGTTCGTCACGACGAGTTTCCATATTCCCTCTAAGCTGAAAGCGCCCTGCATTGACAGGGCGTCAGCGGCGATTTTACCTGCCGGAAGAGGCTTAGTCACGCGCAGGAATCGGGCGCTGCCGCAACTTTACCGGCTGGTCAGGAACGTCTATTCGCGCACCCAGCCTTTGCGAATCGGCAGCGAAAAGAACAGGCGGTACAGCCGCTGCAGATGCTGATAGAGGGTTTTTCCGCCGCTTTGCCACAGCAGTTGGGCGCTAAGGCAGGCGATCATCGCGGTGAGCAGCCCGCCCAGCATGTCCATCGGCCAGTGAACGCCGAGATAGACCCGGGACCAGGCAATCGCGCAGGCAACGGCGATAAGCAGCGCGCCCGACCACAGGCGGTGCCAGAACATAAAGGCCAGCGCAAAGGTAAAGCAAATAGTACCGTGATTGCTTGGGAAGGAGTTATTGGGTGAATGATGCAGGAAGTTATAGCCCACACCGGCGGCAAACGGACGTTCATGCGGAAAAAACACGCCGAATATCCATGAAAGCGTGAGGCTAATCGCGAGCGCCATCATCACCTTAAATACTAGCTGACGCTGGTTTGGCCCCCAAAGCCATAAGGCGAACACCAATAATGGCACAATAATAATCAGGTCTTTGGCGATAAACGTCGCGATTTCAATTGCCCACCACGGCGACGCGGGGGTGGCATTGAGGAATGCAAACAGCGAGTAGTTAATATTTTCCAGCATACATCCAGGCTCTTGGGTCCGTTAGCAACAAGCCGCCCACCTTAAAAAACGGTGGCGATAAGGTAAAGCAGTATTGTCTTAATTATCAGTTTGTTATGAATGAAAGTGCGTATGTGGCTTCGTTAACAGACTGAGTAAAGGAGTATATAGCCTGTAATCTAATTGAAACATAAACGAAATATATACAGTGGGATTTTCATTCGGTGATGGCGACGCGGTCTCTGCGTGGCGATATTTCTCTTCATCGCTCACAATTCACTATCTCCCCGGCACGACTTTCATTAAACTTTGCGCGGTTTTATTTAAATAAGAGATTTCATGCACAATTCTTCGCTTTCAGGCAAACGCCTCGGACGTCAGGCGCTGCTCTTTCCGCTGTGCCTGGTGTTATACGAATTCGCCACCTATATCGGCAATGACATGATCCAGCCGGGAATGCTCTCGGTGGTGGAAGAGTTTGGCGTGGGCAATGAGTGGGTTCCGACCTCAATGACCGCCTATCTGGCCGGCGGTATGTTTTTGCAGTGGCTGTTGGGGCCGCTTTCGGATCGCATCGGCCGCCGTCCGGTCATGCTGACCGGGGTGGTATGGTTTATCGTGACCTGCCTGGCGACGCTGCTGGCGCAGACGATTGAGCAGTTCACGCTGCTGCGCTTTTTGCAGGGCATCAGCCTGTGCTTTATCGGTGCGGTTGGCTATGCGGCGATACAGGAGTCTTTTGAAGAGGCGGTGTGCATCAAGATCACGGCGCTGATGGCCAACGTCGCGCTGATTGCGCCGCTGCTTGGGCCGCTGGTGGGCGCGGCCTGGGTTCATCTCCTGCCGTGGGAGATGATGTTTGTCCTGTTTGCCGTGCTGGCCGCTATCGCCTTTTTTGGGCTACAGAAGGCGATGCCGGAAACCGCCACCCGCATTGGCGAGAAGCTATCGGTTAAAGAGCTGGGGCGTGATTATCGTGAAGTGCTGAAAAACCTGCGCTTTGTCGCCGGCGCGCTGGCCACCGGTTTTGTCAGCCTGCCGCTGCTGGCGTGGATTGCCCAATCGCCGGTGATCATCATTAGCGGCGAGCAGGCGACCAGCTACGAGTATGGTCTGCTGCAGGTGCCGATATTTGGCGCGCTGATTGCCGGTAACCTGGTGCTGGCGCGCCAGACTTCCCGCAAGACGGTGCGTTCGCTGATTATTCTCGGCGGCTGGCCAATTATGATCGGCCTGCTGATCTCCGCCATCGCGACGGTGGCGTCAACCCACGCGTATCTGTGGATGACCGCCGGGCTGAGCGTTTACGCCTTCGGCATTGGGCTCGCCAACGCCGGGCTGGTGCGCCTGACGCTGTTTGCCAGCGAGATGAGCAAGGGAACGGTGTCGGCGGCGATGGGGATGCTGCAAATGCTGATCTTTACCGTGGGTATCGAAGTGAGCAAGCACGCCTATGAGGCTGGCGGTAGCGGACTCTTCAGCTTGCTCAACCTGCTGAGCGGGGTGCTCTGGCTGGCGATGACGGTCTACTTCCTGAAGGATAAACGCGTAGGCAGCTCCCTCGAACCGCAGTAATCTTCAGATGCCCTGCTGCGACGTTACGCGCCGCAGCAGGCGCGCCCTCAGGCGAACGGCGCTTCGCGATTAAGCACTTTATCAATAATATGCAGTACGCCTTCTTCGTTATTGTGCGGCGCACGATAGCCAGCGACGGCCTTCACCGGCGCGGCGGCGTTGGCCATCGCGTAACCGAATCCGGCATGCTGTAGCATTTCAATATCGTTGCCGCTATCGCCAAACGCCACCACTTCATGGTTCTCGATCCCCCAGCGCTCCTGCAGGATGCGCAGTCCGTTAGCTTTGTGTACCCCAGGAATAATCAGGTCAATGCTGCCGTAGCCGGTAGCGACCGCGGTTACCATATCGCCAAGCGCGGCGTGCAGCTTCGGCTGTATCTCAGGGATCAGCTGGTCCGGGACGTTGAGGCCAAATTTCAGAATCGCATCATCAGCAATATGATTAAAGTCGTCGACCAGTTCGAGGCGATGATAGTACTTTGCCGCGACCGCTTTCAGCTCATCATTATACTGGTTGAGGGTATAAGCGCTGCGCTTACCGCAGGCGATAATTTCAATGTTGGTCAGCGTCTGGAGATGATCGATGACGGTATTGAAATGTTCCTGCGGCATCCGGCAGTTAAATACATCTTCTCCGGCGCTGACCACCCAGCCGCCGTTTTCGGCGACAAAGGCGATCTCGTGCGCTACCTCCGGGAAGAAGGAGATAAGCTGGTAATACTGGTTGCCGCTGGCGACGACGAAGCGGATGCCCTGCTCGCGCATCCGTTGATACTGGGCGAGGAAGCGCTGACGGTTATAGGTTTTGGCATCGCTCAGAAAAGTGCCGTCCATGTCTACCGCAATCATTTTGATGCTCATTAACTGTTCTCCATCACGGGTTCGGATTGTGGCTTCGCTACCGCGCGAGCGACGATGGCCGCGACCAGCACGAGTGCCAGCACCACCATCATGGCGCTGCGCAGGCCGAAGTGTTCGCCGAGAAAGCCCAGCAGCGGCGGCCCGACGAGGAAGGCGAGGTAGCCGGTAATCGCCACCACGCTGACGCGCTTCGGCGCATCGGGGCCGGTGTCGCTGGCGGCAGAAATGGTCAGCGGGAAGCCCAGCGACGCGCCGAGACCCCATAATAGTACGGAGAGACCGGCGACCCACGGGTTATCGACGAAAATAATCAGGCCAATGCCCAGGGCGCCCATTACCGCGCTGGCGCGAACCACCGTCACCCGGCTGTAGCGGTCAATAAACCAGCCGCCGGTAAAGCGGCCAAGGGTCATGCCGAGGGTGAAGCCTGCGTAAATCAGCGAGCCGGAGGTTGGGCTGAAGCCGTGGCCGTCAACCATCAGCAGCGGCAGCCAGTCGTTGGCGGAGCCTTCAGCAAAGGCCATGGCCAGGACGATCGCGCCAATCAGCAGCAGCTGGGCATCGCGCCATATCGGCAGGCCTTTGCCTTCATGGCGCGCCGCTTCCGCCGCATTTTTGCCGGTGCCTTCAGGGATCGCGCGAATGGCGATAGCAATGGGGGCGACGGCCACCAGCGCCGCCAGCAGGATGTGCGGCGCGGCGGGCAGGCCGAAGCCGGTTACCGCCATACCAATCCCGGCGCCGACGAGCGTACCGAAGCTGTAGAAACCATGCATCATCGGCAGGACGGTTTTATTCATCTCACGTTCAACGGCGGCGCCTTCGACGTTAATGGCCACTTCCGCGGAGCCAAAGCTGGCGCCGAAGATGGCTAAGCCGATAGCAAACAGCACCGCTGAGGTAAACCATAGCGCGGCGCTGAGCACCAGCATGCCGACCACCGCGCAGGACATGGTGGCGCGAATCACTTTACGGGTGCCGAATCGATTGACCAGCCACGCTGAGCAGAGGATGCCGCTCATCGAACCTATTGATAGTCCAAATAATACAATCCCCATTTCCGCCGTCGATAGCGCGAGCAGATCGCGAATCGCCGGCGTGCGGGTCGCCCATGAAGCCATGAG
Source organism: Klebsiella sp. RCJ4 (assembly GCF_009025755.1). Lineage (NCBI taxonomy): Bacteria > Pseudomonadati > Pseudomonadota > Gammaproteobacteria > Enterobacterales > Enterobacteriaceae > Klebsiella > Klebsiella sp. RCJ4. The sequence goes on along the minus strand of NZ_WCIN01000047.1, from coordinate 99,025 downwards.
TAATCCGGGAATAAAAAAGAACATGAAGAGCGCCCACAGCCTTAGCTGAAGGGCTCTGCGGGAGGTTTGCGCTGTCATCCGTAAATGCCCGAGAGTGAAGAGATGCAGACAACAGTAGCAAGGTTGTGTACATTTGTACATCCAGGCAGGCTGCCGCGGAATGCTTTTTTATTGACCTCTATGATTTGATTCAGCCTGAGGCATATTTGACGCGTACGCCGTGGGATTCAGCATCTGTTTAAATGAAAGAGGAAAAGGGGATGGCCCGTCGACCAAACGACCCGCAGCGGCGGGAGCGGATTTTGCAGGCGACGCTGGACACGATCGCGATACACGGTATCCACGCGGTCACGCACCGGAAAATCGCCACCTGCGCGGGCGTGCCGCTGGGCTCGCTGACCTACTATTTCAGCGGCATTGAGGCGCTGGTCGAAGAGGCGTTCAGCCTGTTTACCGGCCAGATGTCGGCGCAGTATCAGCAGTTTTTTGCCGATGTGCATAGCCGCGAAGAGGCCTGTGACGCCATTGCGGAGCTGATTTTTAGCGCCCAGGTGACCACCGCGCGCAATATGGAGCTGATGTATCAGCTGTATGCTTTTTGCAGCAGCCAGCCGAATTTAAAAGCGGTCATGCAGAACTGGATGCTGCGCAGCCAGCGGACCCTTGAGCAGTGGTTTGAACCGGCCACGGCCCGCGGGCTTGACGCCTTTATCGAGGGGATGACGCTGCACTTCGTGACCGACAGAGCGCCGCTATCGAGAGAAGCGATTCGACTGATGGTAGACCGGCTGGCGGGAGCGTGAGCGGGGCGCAGAAAACAAAAAACCCATCAACCTTGAACCTAAATGGCGGGGTTGATGGGCTCCACAAAATGGGGACATCAAAGAAAAGCAGTGGCACTACTTATGACTGATGCCAGCAAAAAAAGTTCTGCGTATGCGCGTTTTTTTTCTTAAAAAATTCACTGTAGTCCTGGCCAGATGATGACAATCAGCGTACCTGCCAGGGTTAACAATACGTTAGCGATGGCGTAGGTCCCCGCGTATCCCAGCGCAGGAATATTGCTGCGCGCGGTATCGCTGATGATTTCCATCGCCGGCGCGCAGGTACGGGCCCCCATCATGGCGCCGAAGAGCATCGCCCGGTTCATGCGCAGCACGTACGCGCCGAACAGGAAACAGATAACCACCGGCACCAGGCTGACGATAAGGCCCGCCGCCAGCATTTGACCGCCGACGGCGCCGAGGCCGTTATTTATGCCGGCGCCCGCGCTGAGCCCCACGCCTGCCATAAACACCATCAGGCCGAACTCCTTCACCATATTCAGCGCTCCCTGCGGAATGTAGCCAAACGTCGGATGGTTGGCGCGCAGGAAACCGAGCATAATGCCGGCAAACAGCAGACCGGCGGCGTTACCGATGCCGAAGCTGAACGAGCTGAACTGGAAGGTGATCATGCCGATCATCAGGCCAACGATAAAGAAGGCGCAGAAGGCGAGCAGGTCGGTCACCTGGCTGTGGATGGAGATAAAGCCGATACGATCCGCGACGGTTTTAACGCGACGCGCGTCGCCGCTGACCTGCAGCACATCGCCCTTGTTGAGCACCACGTTATCGTCGATAGGCATTTCGATCTGGCTGCGGATAACGCGGTTTAAGAAGCAGCCGTGATCGGTCAGCTTCAGCTGCGCCAGGCGACGGCCGACGGCATTGTGGTTTTTGACCACGATCTCTTCGGTGACGATGCGCATATCGAGCAGATCGCGGTCGAAGACCTCTTTGCCGTTACGGAAGCTTGGGTCGAGGCGGGCATGGGCATCCGGGTAACCCACCAGGGCGATATCATCGCCCATCTGCAGCACCGCATCGCCGTCCGGGTTCGCGAGAATGCCGTTGCGGCGGATGCGCTCAATGTAGCAGCCGGTCTGGCGGTAAATGCCCAGCTCGCGCAGGTTTTTACCATCAGCCCACGCCACCAGCTCCGGACCGACGCGGTAGGCGCGGATCACCGGCAGATAGACCTTGCGCCGGGAGTCGGTATCGAGGCCGCGCTCGCGGGCGATTTGCTGGGCGCTGGTCTGCAAATCCTGATGCTGCAGCTTCGGCATATAGCGGGCGCCGACGATCAGGCTGACCAGGCCAATCAGGTAGGTCAGCGCATAGCCGAGGCTCAGATGATCGAGCGAGAGGGCGAGCTGGTCGCTGGGCATGCCGAAGTGCCGTAGCGTATCCCCGGCGCCCACCAGCACGGGCGTGGAGGTCATGGCGCCGGCGAGCATCCCGGCCGTCAGGCCGATATCCCAGCCGAAGAGCTTACCCAGCCCCATGGCGATCAGCATCGCGCTGCCGACCATCACCAGCGCGAGCATCAGGTAATTTTTGCCGTCGCGAAAAAAAATAGAAAAAAAGTTGGGCCCCGCTTCCACGCCGACGCAGAAAATAAACAGCATAAAGCCGAGATTGAGGGCATCAGTGTTAATACTGAAATGCTGTTGCCCTAATAATAGGGAAACCACTAAAACGCCAATGGAATTACCAAGTTGTACCGACCCGAGACGCAGTTTCCCGAGGCAGAGTCCTAATGCAAGCACAACGAACAATAACAGGATGTAATTCCCGTTTAACAAATCTGCGACGTTTATATTCACGAAAGCCAACTTCTCATTTACTAGTAAGTTGTTGAAGGAAATGGTTATTTGGTCTAAGGTTGGTCCAGTGTTCGCGTTGTCCCGAACGCTATTCTGGCATCCCGTTATAACCAGCAAAATATAGTCGACAGTTTAATCTTTCCTGGAGGCTGCGGCTAGTAACAATCGTGTTTACATTGACGGGATCTTTTATTGGCATGGATTGCCAGAATCTTTATCTGACTGGGCGAAGTGGAAGTTGGTTAGAGGCAAAATCAGGAGGATGTCGTGAAATCTGAGCGTGCTTGGGCCGGTATTATCTGTGGGTTCTTTCTATTTATCGTGGTTTGTTTATCACTACTGTTACATATGAAAGGCGCCTTTCGGGCTACCGGTCACCCTGAGCTCGGGCTGCTGTTCTTTTTGCTCCCCGGTGCGGCGGCAAGCTGCCTCTCTCCCGGGCAGCGGGTGCTGCGTCCGCTTATCGGCGCGATGCTGGCTGCACCTGTCTGTCTGGTGGTTATGCGGCTTTTCTTTGTGACCGAGCGTTCTTTCTGGCAGGAACTGGCGTGGCTGTTTAGCGCGGTGTTCTGGTGCGCGCTGGGCGCGCTGTGCTTTTTGTTTATTTGCGCCTGGCTTGATACCAGACGCAGGCACTCGTCAGAGGAGTGAGCCGTCTCAGGCGAACAGGCCGAGATTCTCTTTCGCCCAGGCTTCAAAGTCAGTGCAGCCGCCAATGTGCTTCTGATCGACAAAAATCTGCGGTACGGTTTCAACCGGTTTACCCACGGTTTTTTCCAGGTCGGCTTTGCTGATGCCTTCTGCGTGAATATCAATATAGCGATAGTTAAAATCATCACGCTCGTTGCTCAGTTTTTCCGCCAGCTCTTTGGCGCGAACGCAATAGGGGCAGCCTGGACGACCAAAAATTACCGTAAACATAGTCCTTCTCCTTAAACCTCAGCCGGATGGCGAATGCCGCGTATCATGCCGCGTTATGTCGAGGAGGGAAAGAAGGTTCTGCCTTTTGCTTCGATGGCTTAAGGCTATGTTTGGTAAATATTCTGCTGATGAAACCGCTATACTCCCCTGATACGCGACCGGTTTTTGCCCGGGGGCGTGCATGATTTTGACCGGAGGAGCGTTATGCGATCGCCCGCTGCATTACCAAAAAGCATTCTGGTAGTCGAGATTATCGGCATGGTGCTGTTGACCCTGGCCTGGCTCTCGCTCAACCAGTACGTCAGCCTGCCCGCGCCGTTTTCCAGCCCAACGGCGGCGCTGCTGATGATCTTCGCGGGGATCCTGCTGATGCTTCCGGCCGCCGTGGCGTTAATGTGGCGAGTGGCGAAAGTGATTGCCCCGCAGTTGACGCAAACGAAAACCCCACCTTCTTCATTGCCTGACAGAGAAAAACGAGATGACGCCGACCATTGAGCTGCTGCGTAGCCACCGTTCTATTCGCCATTTTACCGACGCGCCGATAAGCGACGAACAGCGCGCCGCGATTATTGCCAGCGCGCAGGGCGCTTCCAGCTCCAGTTTTTTACAATGCTCCTCAATTATTCGCGTTACCGACCCGGAAATACGCCAACAGCTGGTCCCGCTGAGCGGCGGCCAGCAGCACGTAGCGCAGGCCGCTGAATTTTGGGTATTCTGCGCTGATTTCAATCGCAATCTGCAAATCTGCCCGGACGCTCAGCTGGGCCTCGCCGAACAGCTGCTGCTGGGCTGCGTCGATACCGCGATTCTGGCGCAGAATGCGCTGGTGGCGGCGGAATCCCTTGGCCTCGGCGGCGTCTATATTGGCGGCCTGCGCAACAATATCGATGCGGTGACCGAGCTGCTGAAGCTCCCGCAGCACGTACTGCCGCTGTTTGGCCTGTGCCTTGGCTGGCCGGACGATAACCCGGAGGTGAAACCGCGCATGCCGTCGGCGATGCTGATGCATGAAAATCACTATCAGCCGGTGGACGACGCGGTGCTTGCGGAATATGACGAGCAGATAGCGCAGTATTATCTCTCTCGCGGCAGCAATACGCGTCGCGATACCTGGAGCGACCATATCCGTCGGACTATTGTTAAAGAGAGCCGTCCGTTTATTCTGCAATATCTGCATAAGCAGGGATGGGCTACGCGCTGATTGCGTGTAAACTGCCCTCGGTCTGACGCAAGGAAATTCCGCAGGTCAGCGCTAATTGACTACCAGAGGCCCGCCAGAGCGGGTCTTTTCGCAGAGGTGCAGGGTGAAAATTGCCATATTATCCCGGGATGGAACGCTTTATTCATGTCGACGCCTGCGCGAAGCCGCGCAAAAACGCGGGCACCAGGTGGAAATCCTCGATCCGCTTTCCTGTTATATGAACGTCAGCCCGGTGGCCTCGTCGATTCACTATAAAGGTCGCCAGCTCCCGCATTTCGACGCCGTGATCCCGCGCATTGGCACGGCGATCACCTACTATGGTACCGCGGCGCTGCGTCAGTTTGAGCTGCTGGGCAGCTATCCGCTGAATGAATCGGTGGCGATTACCCGCGCCCGCGACAAGCTGCGCTCGCTCCAGCTGCTGGCCCGTCAGGGGATCGATCTGCCGCTCACCGGTATTGCCCATTCGCCAGACGATACCAGCGACCTGATTGCCATGGTTGGCGGCGCGCCGCTGGTGGTAAAGCTGGTGGAGGGTACCCAGGGCATCGGCGTCGTGCTGGCCGAAACGCGCCAGGCGGCAGAGAGCGTCATCGACGCTTTTCGCGGCCTGAATGCGCATATTCTGGTGCAGGAGTATATCGCCGAGGCGAAGGGGCGGGACGTGCGTTGCCTCGTGGTGGGTAATGAAGTGGTGGCGGCAATTGAACGGCGGGCGAAGGAGGGGGATTTTCGCTCTAACCTGCATCGCGGCGGCGTGGCGTCGGTGGCGTATATCAGCGAGCAGGAGCGTGAAATGGCCATCAAGGCCGCGCAAACGCTCGGGCTGGACGTGGCCGGCGTTGATATCCTGCGCGCCGCGCGCGGTCCTCTGGTGATGGAGGTCAATGCTTCTCCTGGGCTGGAAGGAATTGAAACCACCACCGGCGTCGATATTGCCGGCAAAATGATCGCCTGGATCGAACGACAAGCCACGCCCGGATTTTGTCTGAAAATGGGCGGATAATTCCCTTTCACGACACCGTCATGGTACAGGACGCTTTTTTTGCGTAAGCTATGGCGTCGCATTTTTCACAGTAAGAGGTCACAGGTCATATGGATTCACTGGTCGTTCCGGGTCTTGATACGTTACGTCAATGGCTCGACGAATTGGGCATCAGCTTTTTTGAGTGTGATTCCTGCCAGGCACTGCACCTGCCGCATATGCAAAATTTCGAAGGCATTTTTGATGCCAAACTTGATCTGGTGGATAACGTGGTGCTTTTCTCCGCGCTGGCAGAGGTGAAACCCTCCGCGCTGCTGCCGCTCTCCGCCGATCTTTCTGCGATTAACGCCAGTTCGTTGACGGTGAAAGCTTTCCTCGATATTCAGGATGATAATCTGCCGAAGCTGGTGGTGTGCCAGGCCTTGACCGTAGGCGTCGGCGTGACGATCGATCAGTTCGCGTGGTTTTTCCGCCAGAGCGAAGAACAGATATCGATGGTCATCCTCGAAGCCAGCGCCAATCAGGTGCTGTATAAGTCTGAGGAAGAAGAGGCGGTGGCTGAGAATATTCAGTACCATTTTCTTCACTAAGCCTGTCGAAAAATAGCGCAGCCACTGCCATAGCGGCTGCGTATTACATGCTTTTATTCTGCTATTAACCTTCCGTAAAAGAATTTTTCACCGCCATTCCGCCGCTTTCGGCTTATCACATAGACCCTTATTGCATAAAAAATTGATAAAAGCCGTTTTTTTACCTGGGCTATAGCCTCTTATTCTGGCTACAGTTATTCTGACGCTGCTTCCAGTTGCGGGCAACCATTCCGGGAGAGGTCCTCTCTCCTTTTCTTAGGCAATGAAAAAATATGCATGATTATTGCATGCGAACAAGTGCGTATATTCAGCCCGCTTGTTAACGGGCATTGAGAAGGAATAAGAGATATGACCGCCTTTGGTAAAAAATGGTTAACAGGTCTGGTTACGGGTGCGCTGATGGCCGTTTCTGCCGGTTCGCTCGCAGCCGAACAAAAAACCCTGCATGTTTATAACTGGTCTGATTATATTGCGCCGGATACGGTGGCGAATTTTGAAAAAGAGACCGGTATTAAAGTGGTGTATGACGTCTTTGACTCCAACGAAGTGCTGGAGGGTAAGCTCATGGCGGGCAGCACCGGTTTTGACCTGGTGGTGCCGTCGGCGAGCTTCCTTGAGCGCCAGCTGGCGGCCGGGGTGTTCCAGCCGCTGGATAAAAGTAAGCTTCCCAACTGGAAAAATCTCGATCCGGAAGTATTGAAGCTGGTCGCGAAGCACGACCCCGACAATAAATACGCGATCCCGTACCTGTGGGCGACAACCGGCATAGGCTATAACATCGATAAAGTGAAAGCCGTGCTGGGCAAAGATGCGCCGCTGGACAGCTGGGATCTGGTGATGAAGCCGGAAAACCTGGAAAAGCTGAAAAGCTGCGGCGTCTCCTTCCTGGATGCCCCGGAAGAGATTTTCGCCACCTTGCTGAACTATCTCGGCAAAGATCCTAACAGTACTAAAGCCGATGACTACACCGGCCCGGCGACCGATCTGCTGCTGAAGCTGCGTCCGAATATTCGCTATTTCCACTCCTCTCAGTACATCAACGACTTGGCGAACGGTGATATCTGCGTCGCTATCGGCTGGGCGGGCGACGTATGGCAGGCGGCTAACCGGGCGAAAGAAGCGAAAAACGGGGTGAATGTTTCCTACTATATTCCGAAAGAGGGCGCGCTGGCGTTCTTCGACGTCTTCGCCATGCCGGCGGATGCGAAAAACAAAGATGAGGCTTATCAGTTCCTGAACTATCTGATGCGTCCGGAGGTTATCGCCCACATCAGCGATCATGTCTATTACGCTAACGGCAACAAAGCCTCTGTTCCGCTGGTCAGCGAAGCGATCCGCAATAACCCGGCCATTTACCCGCCGGCTGACGTCTTCGCCAAGCTGTTCACCCTGAAAGTCCAGGATCCGAAAATCGACCGCGTGCGTACTCGCGCGTGGACGAAGGTGAAAAGCGGTAAGTAATTCTCCGTGAGTTGTAGGCCGGATAAGCGTCGCGCTGCCGGCAACAGGCGCACCGCGATGGTGCGCCTGCACCATGATTTGATTTCTGCCGGAGAACACCCCGTGAATGATGTGATTCCTCGCCCGCAGGCGAAAACCCCCAAAGCGCTGACCCCGCTGCTGGAAATCCGTAATTTAACCAAGTCCTTCGATGGCCAGCACGCCGTCGATGACGTCAATCTCACCATTTATAAAGGCGAAATTTTTGCCCTGCTGGGCGCATCCGGCTGCGGCAAGTCAACCCTGCTGCGCATGCTGGCGGGATTTGAACAGCCTACCGCCGGACAGATTGTCCTGGATGGCGTCGATCTGGCGCGGGTGCCGCCGTATCAGCGGCCGATTAATATGATGTTCCAGTCCTACGCGCTGTTTCCCCATATGACGGTGGAGCAGAATATCGCCTTTGGCCTCAAGCAGGACAAATTGCCCAAGGCCGAAATCACCAGCCGGGTGCAGGAGATGCTGGCGCTGGTGCATATGCAGGAGTTCGCAAAGCGTAAACCGCATCAGCTCTCCGGCGGCCAGCGTCAGCGCGTGGCCCTGGCCCGCAGCCTGGCGAAAAGACCGAAACTGCTGCTGCTTGATGAGCCAATGGGGGCGCTGGATAAGAAGCTGCGCGACAGGATGCAGCTGGAAGTGGTCGATATCCTTGAGCGCGTCGGCGTTACCTGCGTGATGGTGACCCACGATCAGGAAGAGGCGATGACCATGGCGGGGCGTATCGCCATTATGAACCGCGGTAAGTTCGTGCAAATCGGCGAGCCGGAGGAAATCTACGAGCACCCGACCACCCGCTACAGCGCGGAGTTTATCGGCTCGGTCAACGTCTTTGAAGGGCTGGTGAAAGAGCGTCAGGAAGATGGCCTGGTGCTGGACTCTCCGGGCCTGACCCATCCGCTGAAGGTCGATCCCGATGCCTCAGTCGTCGATAACGTGCCGGTGTGGGTGGCCCTGCGCCCGGAAAAAATCATGCTCTGCGAAGACCCGCCCGCGGATGGCTATAACTTCGCGGTGGGCGAGGTTATCTATATTGCCTATCTCGGCGACCTGTCTATCTACCATGTGCGCCTGAAAAGCGGGCAGATGCTGAGCGCTCAGCTGCAAAACGAACACCGTTACCGTAAAGGGGCTCCCACCTGGGGTGATGAGGTGCGTTTGTGCTGGGATGCCGATAGCTGCGTCGTGTTGACGGTGTAAGGAGAGGGCGATGAGTACATTAGAACCCCCGTCAGGCGTAAAAAAACCTGGCGGTTTTGCGCTGTGGCTGGCGCGGCTGCAGATGGCCCACGGGCGCAAGCTGGTCATTGCGCTGCCCTACGTGTGGCTGATCCTGCTGTTTCTGCTGCCGTTCCTGATCGTCTTTAAAATCAGCCTTGCGGAGATGGCGCGGGCGATCCCACCCTATACCGACCTGCTGGAGTGGGCCGACGGTCAGCTTACGTTAACGCTGAATCTCGGGAATTTCCTGCAGCTCACCGACGATCCGCTCTATTTTGAAGCGTATCTGCAATCGCTTCAGGTGGCGGCGATCTCGACGTTCTGCTGCCTGCTGTTGGGGTATCCGCTGGCGTGGGCGGTGGCGCACAGTAAGCCATCGACGCGAAATATCCTGCTGCTGCTGGTGATCCTACCCTCATGGACCTCCTTCCTGATCCGCGTTTATGCCTGGATGGGGCTGCTGAAAAGCAACGGCGTGCTGAACAACTTCCTGCTGTGGCTGGGGGTCATCGACCAGCCGCTGGAGATCCTGCACACCAACCTGGCGGTCTATATCGGTATTGTTTACGCCTATCTGCCGTTTATGGTGCTGCCGATCTATACCGCCCTCACGCGTATCGATTACTCGCTGGTAGAGGCGTCGCTGGATCTGGGGGCCCGGCCGCTGAAGACCTTCTTCCAGGTGATCGTTCCCCTCACCAAAGGCGGGATTATTGCCGGGTCGATGCTGGTGTTTATTCCGGCAGTCGGGGAGTTCGTTATCCCGGAACTGCTGGGCGGGCCAGACAGCATTATGATTGGCCGCGTGCTGTGGCAGGAGTTTTTCAATAACCGCGACTGGCCGGTGGCGTCTGCGGTGGCGATCGTGATGCTGTTGCTGCTGATCGTACCGATCATGTGGTTCCACAAGCATCAGCAAAAACAGGTGGGGGAACACGGATGAATAATTTACCGGTAGTCCGTTCGCCGTGGCGAATTTTGATTCTGCTGCTCGGCTTTACCTTTCTGTATGCCCCGATGCTGATGCTGGTGATTTACTCATTCAACAGCTCAAAGCTGGTGACGGTATGGGCGGGGTGGTCGACGCGCTGGTATCGCGAGCTGTTTCATGACGATGCGATGATGAGCGCGGTAGGCTTAAGTCTGACCATTGCCGCCTGCGCCGCGACGGCGGCGGTGATCCTCGGTACCATTGCCGCAGTGGTGATGGTGCGTTTTGGCCGCTTCCGCGGTTCAAACGGCTTTGCTTTTATGATCACCGCGCCGCTGGTGATGCCCGATGTGATTACCGGCCTGTCGCTGCTGCTGCTGTTTGTCGCGCTGGGGCATTCAATTGGCTGGCCGTCGGATCGCGGCATGCTGACCATCTGGCTGGCGCACGTCACCTTCTGTACCGCGTACGTCGCGGTGGTCATTTCATCGCGCCTGCGTGAGCTGGACCACTCTATTGAAGAGGCGGCGATGGATCTGGGCGCCGCGCCGCTGAAGGTCTTTTTCGTCATTACGCTGCCGATGATTATGCCGGCGGTGGTCTCCGGTTGGCTGCTGGCCTTTACGTTGTCGCTCGACGACCTGGTTATTGCCAGCTTTGTTTCCGGGCCGGGGGCGACGACGCTGCCGATGCTGGTCTTCTCCAGCGTGCGCATGGGGGTCAACCCGGAGATTAACGCCCTGGCGACGTTAATCCTCGGCGTGGTCGGGATTGTTGGTTTTATCGCCTGGTATTTGATGGCCCGCGCGGAAAAGCAGCGGGTGCGCGATATCCAGCGTGCAAGAAGCGGCTGAACCACCTAAAATCTGCAATAGAGTTAACATCGGCGCCGCATTTGTGGCGCCGTTTTCATGGAAGACTTTACGTTGGGATTGTTTACTAAAACGCGTTCGTCTCATGCTCGTCTTAACGTTCCTGCGCTGGTGCAGGTGGCGGCCTTCGCCATTATTTTAATCCGCGGCCTGGATTTGCTGATGATCCTCAACCAGCTTGGCGTTCAGGGAATCGCGGATTTTGTCCATCGCAGCGTGCAGACCTGGGCGCTTACCCTGGTGTTTCTCTCAAGTCTGGTGCTGGTATTTATTGAAATCTGGTGCGCGTTTTCGCTGGTAAAAGGGCGCAACTGGGCGCGTTGGCTGTTCTTGTTGACGCAGATTATCGTCATTGGCTACCTGTGGGCCGCTTCATTGGGCTACGGTTATCCCGAGCTGTTTAGTATTGCCGGGGAATCGAAGCGCGAAATCTTTCGCTCCCTGGTGCTGCAAAAACTACCGGATCTGCTGGTGCTGGCGATGCTGTTTGTGCCGGCCCCGTGCCGACGCTTTTTCCGTTTACAGTAACGGTGATACAATCCCCGCCCCTGTTTTTTTGAAGGTCTTGTTATGCATTGCGCACTTTATGACGCGGGTCGCTGCCGCTCCTGCCAGTGGCTGGAACTGCCGGTATCCCAACAGCTCGCCAATAAAATGGCCGATCTGCGCGCGCTTCTCGCCGATGCGCCTGTCGCTGACTGGTGCGCACCGATTTGCGGGCCGGAAAGCGGGTTTCGCAACAAAGCGAAAATGGTGGTCAGCGGTAGCGTGGAGCGCCCGCTGCTCGGGATGCTGCACCGTGATGGCGCCCCGGAAGACCTGACCGACTGCCCGCTTTATCCGCAAAGCTTCGCGCCCGTCTTCGCTGCGCTCAAGCCGTTTATCGCCCGCGCCGGGCTCACGCCCTATAACGTTGCCCGCAGGCGCGGAGAGCTGAAGTACATTCTGCTGACCGAAAGCCGGCTCGACGGCGGTATGATGCTGCGCTTTGTCCTGCGCTCGGAGAGCAAGCTTGCCCAGCTGCGCGCCGCGCTGCCGGAGCTTCAGGCGCTGCTGCCGCAGCTGCAGGTGATTACCGCCAATATTCAGCCGGTGCATATGGCCATCATGGAAGGAGAGCGGGAAATTTTCCTCACCGACCAGCAGGCGCTGGCGGAAAATTTCAACGGCGTGCCGCTGTGGATCCGCCCGCAAAGCTTCTTTCAGACCAACCCGGCGGTGGCCAGCCGCCTGTATGCCACCGCTCGCGACTGGGTGCGCCAGCTGCCGGTCAACCACATGTGGGATCTCTTCTGCGGGGTGGGCGGCTTTGGTCTGCACAGCGCAACGCCTGAGATGCGCCTGACCGGGATTGAAATTGCCCCGGAGGCGATCGCCTGCGCGAAGCAGTCCGCGGCGCAGCTCGGGCTGAATAATCTGCATTTTCAGGCGCTCGATTCCACGCAGTTTGCGACCGGCGAAGGCGATATTCCCGATCTGGTGCTGGTGAATCCGCCGCGTCGCGGTATCGGCGACGGCCTGTGCGACTATTTAAACCGTATGGCGCCAGGCTTTATTATCTACTCCAGCTGCAACGCCCGGACGATGGCGAAAGATATCGCTCGCCTGGCCGGTTATCGCATTGAGCGCGTCCAGCTGTTCGATATGTTCCCCCATACCGCCCACTATGAGGTGCTGACCCTGCTGGTTCGCGAAGTATAAACAAAATGTGAACTCTTCAGGCGGTGAAGATCGGGTAAGCTTGGCTAATCAGAACGTAAGAATAGCGGAGTGCTGCCGGTGGCAAAAAAAATCCTGTTGGTTGAAGATGATGAAGATATCGCCGCGCTGCTGCGCCTGAATCTGCTGGATGAGGGCTATCAGATTGTCCACGTGGCGGACGGAGCCCAGGCCCTGCGCCTGCTGGAAAAAGAGCTTTGGGATGCGGTGATCCTCGACCTGATGCTGCCGGGCGTAGACGGTCTGGAAATTTGTCGGCGCATTCGTCAGCAAACCCGCTATCTGCCGGTGATTATTATCAGCGCTCGCGCCAGCGAAACCCAGCGGGTACAGGGGCTGGAGATGGGAGCGGATGATTATCTGGCCAAACCGTTTTCGATTCTCGAACTGACCGCCAGAGTCAAAGCGGTGTTCCGTCGTCAGGAGGCGATGGGGCAGAATCTGCTAATGGATGCCGGCCGTATCGCCAGCCATGGTTTAAGCATTGACCCCTTGTCGCGCGACGTTAAGCTGCGCGGCGAGACGGTGGATCTGACGCCGCGCGAGTTCGACCTGCTCTACTACTTTGCCCGCCATCCGGGGGAGGTCTTTTCCCGCCTTGAGCTGCTTGATCGGGTGTGGGGCTATCAGCACGACGGCTATGAGCATACGGTCAATACCCATATCAACCGCCTGCGCACCAAAATTGAGCGCGACCCGGCGGAGCCGGACATCATTCTGACCGTCTGGGGAAAAGGCTATAAATTTGCCGTGGAACGCAAAGAGGCGCAGCCATGATCCGCCGTCTCAGCCTCAGCCAGCGCCTGGCTCTGGTGTTTACCTCACTGCTGCTGCTCTGTGCCATAGCCGTTTGTCTGATCCAGCTGTACAGCAGCGCGCAGTACGGCAACGTCATGGTCCAGCGTCTCTCCGCCGGGCTGGCGCAGCAGATCGCCGCCCGCGAGCCGCTGTTGGACGCTCAGGGGCAGGTTGATCGCCGGATGCTGAAGCCGCTTTTTGATCGGCTGATGACCTTCAATCCTAGCGTGGAGCTGTATCTGCTTTCGCCCGACGGCGAGCTGCTGGCCGACGCCGCGCCGCCGGGGCATATTAAGCGCCAGCGCATCGATCTGGCGCCGGTGCAAACGTTTCTTTCCGGCGGCGCCTGGCCGGTGTACGGCGACGATCCGCGCAGCCTTGATAAGCAAAAGGTGTTTAGCGTGGCGCCGCTGCGCCAGGACGGCCAGCTGCGCGGCTATCTCTACATTATCCTGCAGGGTGAAACCTTTAATGAACTGGCGGCGAGCGCGTGGCAGAAAACCTTGTGGAGCCTGTTGCTGTGGACTCTGCTGCTGGTGGCCGGTCTCGGCGGGCTGGCGGGCTGGCTTGCCTGGTTCTGGGTAACGCGCCCGGTGCGTCAGCTCACCGCGCTGGTGGCAACCGACAGCCAGGACAGTATTCATGCGATAAAGGCGCTGGCGGCGCAAACTCCGGAGGCGAACCCGGGGAATGAAGTGGCCGTGCTGCATAATCGCTTTATTGAACTGGCTCATCAGATTGCCGGGCAGTGGGACCGTCTGGCCGACAGCGATCGCCAGCGGCGAGAATTTGTCGCCAATATCTCCCACGATTTACGCACGCCGCTCACCTCTTTGCTGGGATATCTGGAAACGTTAAGCCTGAAGGCCGATCGCCTGACGATGGAGGAGAACAAGCAGTATCTGAATATCGCCCTGCGCCAGGGGAACAAGGTCCGCCATCTTTCTCAGCAGCTGTTTGAGCTGGCTCGCCTGGAGCACGGAGGGATTAAGCCGCAGCCGGAAACCTTTGTGCTGGCTGAGCTGGTGCAGGATGTCGCGCAAAAATTCGACCTGGCAATCGCGACGCGCAATATCGGTCTACGGCTGGATCTGGCCGCCGGGCTACCGCCGATAACGGCGGATCTCTCGATGATTGAACGGGTGCTGACTAATCTGCTCGATAACGCCATTCGCCATACGCCGGAAGGTGGGCTTATCCGCCTGACGGCGCGTCGCTCAGGGCCGGAGTTTATCGTCGAGGTGGCCGATAGCGGACCGGGCGTTGCCGGTGAGCTGCGGGCTACCTTGTTCGAACGGCCTTCGGTGCTTGAACCTGGCGCGCAAAGCGCATCACGAGGAGGGCTGGGGTTGATGATTGTGCGGCGGATGCTGCAGCTGCACGGCGGCGATATTCGCCTGCTTGAAGCGCCGGCAGGGGCCTGTTTCCAGTTTACCCTGCCGGTGTAAGGTGGCGGATTGGCCGATCGGGCGGTCTATCGCCGCCTGCTAAACGGTAGCCCGGGTAAGGCGTTTACGCCGCAACCCGGGAAATGCGCCGGGATTGAGGCTTTGGTGCGGCTTCGTCCCGGGCCGCGCTGCGCTTGCCCGGGCTACGGGGCCACGACTGTCTGCGGGCCGGTGCCCGGGTAAGGCGTTTACGCCGCAACCCGGGAAATGCGCCGGGATTGAGGCTTTGGTGCGGCTTCGTCCCGGGCCGCGCTGCGCTTGCCCGGGCTACGGGGCCACGGCTGTCTGCGGGCCGGTAGCCCGGGTAAGGCGTTTACGCCGCAACCCGGGGAATGCGCCGGGGTTGAGGCTTTGGTGTGGCTTCGTCCCGGGCCGCTCTGCGCTTGCCCGGGCTACGGGGCCACGGCTGTCTGCGGGCCGGTAGCCCGGACAGGCGCATCAAGCGCCGCCTCCGGGAATGTTTACTCCGGGAACCACTGCTTGCTGATTTTCTCGTAGGTGCCGTCGGCTTTAATCGCCTTCAGCGCGGCGTTCAGTTTTTCCAGCAGCGCTTTGTTATCCGGGCGTACCGCAATGCCGAGGCCGGTACCGAAGTACTGCGCGTCGGTGACTTTCGGCGTTGCCGCGCCCAGCTGCGGGTTGGTTTTTAGCCACTCGTTGACCACGGCGGTATCGCCAAACACCCCATCAATACGGCCATTTTTCAGGTCGATAAACGCATTCTGGTAGCTATCGTAAGCCACGGTTTTCACTTCCGGATGTTTATCCTGCAGGTATTTCTGGTGCGTGGTGCCGTTTTCCATCCCGATACGTTTGCCTTTCAGATCGGCGAAAGAGTGGAAGGCATCTTTCTTCGAGATAACCAGCGCGGAGTTAGCGTAGTACGGGTCGGTAAACGCCACCTGCTTGCTGCGCTCCGGGGTAATGTCCATGCCGGAGATGACCGCATCATATTTCTTGAATTTGAGCGCCGGGATCAGGCTGTCGAAGGCATGGTTGGTAAACGTACACTCAGCCTGCATCTGCTTACACAGCGCGTTTGCCAGATCGATGTCGAAACCGGCGATCTGGTTATTGGCGTCCATCGATTCAAACGGTGGGTAAGTTGCAGAAACGCCAAAGCTGATTTTTTCTGCGGCAGCGGCGCCAAAGGCGAAAGTGCTAAGCAGTGCGGCCAGAACTAACTTTTTCATTGTGGAACTCCCGTCGGTCAATCTTATGATGTTGTGCCGTGTCTGCGGCTGGGAGTAACAATGCCACTAAATGAATTTATATTCAATAATCATGGATATCTATTTTAATTAAGATAAAAAAAGACGGATAATTCAGTGAACTTATCCGTCTTGATTTGGCTGTTTATGCGTTTTTAATTACGTCGCTCAAAGGCCAGCGCTTTATGTTCCACCAGGCGCATCAGCAGCGTCAGCAGGCCATTGACCACCAGATAGACAATGCCGGCGGCGCCGAACACCATCACATCATAGGTACGTCCATAGAGCAGCTGGCTGTGGCCCATCACTTCCATCAGGGTAATGGTGTAGGCCAGAGACGTACTCTTGAACACCAGCACCACTTCGTTGGAGTAGGAGGAGAGGGCGCGTTTAAAGGCGTACGGCAGCAGGATCGCCAGCGTATCTTTCTTACTCATTCCCAGCGCGCCGCAGGATTGCCACTGGCCATCCGGGATGGCGCGAATGGCGCCATAAAACAGCTGCGTGGTATAAGCGGCGCTGTTGAGAGAAAGGGCGATCAGCGCGCAGAGCCAGGGCTCGGAAATCAGATGCCAGAGTACCGGATACTCCTGCAGCGACGGGAACTGTCCCGGGCCGTAGTAAATCAGGAAGATCTGCACCAGCAGCGGCGTGCCGGTAAACAGCGTGATATAGCCGCGCACGATCCACACCAGCCCCGGCGTTTTTAGCGTCAGAATGATGGTGAAGATCAGCGACAGAATCAGCGCCACGACGATAGAGGCTGCGGTCAGCGTCAGGCTGGTATGCAGCCCTTTTAGCAGTTCGGGTAAGTAATCAAGCATCAGCCTGGTCTCCGTTCGAAGCGCGTCGCACGCTGGTCAATACGTTTCAGAATGTACTGACTCAACAGGGTGATGACCAGATAGATTGCCGCCGCGATGATATACCAGTTAAACGGCTCCTGGGTTCGGGTGGCGATGCTTTTAGTTTGCAGCATCAGATCGTTGACGCTGATCAGGCTCACCAGCGCGGTATCCTTCAGCAGCACCAGCCACTGGTTGCCGAGTCCCGGCAGCGCGTGGCGCCACATTTGCGGCATCACTAAGCGAAAGAAAATAGCGGCTTTCGATAATCCCAGCGCCTGACCGGATTCCCATTGCCCCTGCGGAACGGCTTTAAGCGCTCCGCGCAGGGTCTGCGATGCGTAAGCGGCATACAGCAGAGAAAGCGCGATAGCCCCGCAGAGGAACGGACTGACGTCGAAGTTTTCAATCTGCATCTGTACCGGGATCTGCACAATGCCGAGATTGATCGTAAAACCGTCAGAAAGGGTCAGCAGCAGCTGTGAGGAACCAAAATAGATAAACAGAACCACCAGAATTTCCGGTAGTCCGCGCAAAAGGGTGACAATGCCGGTTGCGAGCCAGGCGACCGGACGCAGCTTTACCGACTCGAGGACGGCAAAGAGCATCGCCAGCACCAGGCCGATGATCAGGGCGCAAACGGCAAGGCCGACGGTCATCCCGGCGGCGCTTGCTAATGGAAAAAATTCGTTCATTCAGCGTTACTTCTGGAACCATTTGTTATAGATAGACTGGTAAGTCCCATCGCTTTTCACTTTTTCCAGCGCAGCGTTAAATTTCTGCTGCAGTTCGGTATTGCCCTGGCGCAGCGCAATGCCGAGACCGGTGCCGAAGTAGTCTTTATCGGTCACCTTGTCGCCCACCGCGGCCAGCTTCGGATTGCTCTTCAGCCATTCGGTCACCACGGCGGTATCGCCGAATACGGCATCAATACGGCCGTTCTGCAGGTCCAGCTTCGCATTCTGGTAGCTGTCGTAAGGAACGGTCGTGATTTCCGGGTGTTTGTCGGTGATGAATTTCTGGTGAGTGGTGCCGTTCTGCACGCCGACTTTTTTGCCTTTCAGGGCGTCAATGCTGGTGAATTTACCCTGCTGGCCGACGAACAGCGCGGAGTTTTCATAGTACGGGGTGGTGAACAGCACCTGTTTTTCACGCTCAGGGGTGATGTCCATCCCGGCCATGACCGCGTCGAAACGGCGGAACTTCAGGCTGGGGATCAGGCTGTCGAAAGCCTGGTTGGTAAAGGTGCAGGTGGCATCAATCTCTTTACACAGCGCGTTCGCCAGATCGACATCAAAGCCGACAATTTTGTTATTGGCGTCGATCGATTCAAACGGAGGGTAGGAGGCCTCGGTGGCGAAACGAATGGTCTGGGCTGCGGTAGCGGAGAGGCTCATGCCCGCAAGAAGAGCGGCAATCAGTACTTTTTTCATCGTCATTTCCCCGAAAACATCAATGTGAAAGATAGTTTTTAAACGCGTCGGTCTGCGGATGCGCGAAGCAGCCGGCATCACCTTGTTCAACGATATGGCCATTTTCCATATAGACCACGCGGCTGGCTGTTTTGCGCGCCACTTCCACTTCGTGGGTGACGATAACCTGCGTAATACCGGTTTCAGCCAGTTCGCGGATAATACTGACGATCTGGGCGGTGATTTCTGGATCGAGCGCCGCCGTGGGTTCATCGAACAGCAGAACCTGCGGTTCCATCATCAGGGCACGGGCAATAGCGACGCGCTGCTGCTGGCCGCCGGAAAGATGCAGCGGGTAGCGATCGCTATAGGGTTTCAGGCGCAGACGTTCGAGCAGCTTTTCAGCGCGGGCGAGAGCCTGATCTTTGCTCAAACCGAGCACGCGGCAGGGAGCTTCAATCAGATTTTGCTGCACGGTCAGATGCGGCCACAGATTGTACTGTTGGAACACCATACCCACGTTCTGGCGCAGCTCGCGAATGGCTTTGTCAGAAGGCGCTTTGGTAAAGTCGAAATGATTTCCGGCGATATGCAGCGTACCGGAACGCGGCATCTCCAGCAGATTAAGGACGCGCAGCAGCGAGCTTTTACCGGCACCGCTTGGGCCGAGCAGCACCAGCGTTTCCCCCTGCGGGCAATCCAGCGTGATGTCGAACAGCGCCTGGTGTGCGCCGTAGAAGCAATTAATGCCGTTTAATTTTATGCTCATCTGGGCAGTCTGATACATATAGCAATTGAGGCCGCAAATAGTACCTTTGGCAGAATAGTTATGCAATATTTATGCGTTAAAAGTTAAATGTAAACCATGTTTACATTTAAAGTTAGCACAAAATATGGCTTCGTGAAGGCGGGAGACGTCAATGTCGGCATTACCAGCGGAAACGCCGACATTTTACCGGGGTTATTTCATTCGGCCCGAGCGACCCAACGCCTGAATTAGCGTTTTTCCAGACTCTGACGCAGGGTGCCCGCCGGCGCATGGGCGTTGTTGCCGAGGTAGCGCACGTCATCCACGGCCCAGCACTGGCCTTCCTGAATCATCAGCACTTCGTCTTTCCAGCTTTGGGTGCCCTGTTTCAGCTCCACGCGCAGGGGAATATTGCGCGCGTCGCGATTAGGGATGGTGGAGGCGCTGGCGACATCGGCGCTGTCGGCTGGCGTTGTGCTACTGGAGAAAAGATTTGACTGCAGCAGGGCGTTGTTAGACGGGTCCCGACGCGCGTCGTTCAGCAGTTTTGCCAGACCGTCGCTCAGGTATGGGCGCAGCGCGGTTAAATCGCTGTTGCGGTGCTGTACCTGGTAGTCATAAAACTTCTGCGCTACGTCATCCGGGCCGCCTTCGACGCAGGGGCCGCTGCGGGTGCCGTTATCTTTGTACGCAGGCGTGACGGTAGTACAGGCGCTGAGCGCCAGCGCGCAGGGGAGGACTAATGCAAGAACTTTGTAGCGCATGATGATTTCCTTATGAGCTCACTACGTTAGAATATCTTTTCAAGCATAGTGTATCAGATAGGGATTGTGCTTGACCCTTAGAGCTAACGCATTGAACGCTAAAGAAGGAGTTTCATCATGCAATTTTCCACCACTCCGACCCTCGAAGGTCAGCCCATCATTGAATACTGCGGCGTCGTCACGGGGGAAGCGATTCTGGGCGCCAACGTATTCCGCGATTTTTTCGCCAGCATCCGCGATATCGTCGGCGGTCGTTCCGGCGCCTATGAAAAGGAGCTGCGTAAGGCCCGTGAAATTGCGTTTGAAGAGCTGAGCGAGCAGGCGAAGGCGCTGGGCGCCAATGCGGTGGTCGGGATTGATATTGACTACGAAACCGTAGGTAAAGATAGCAGCATGCTGATGGTCAGCGTTAGCGGCACCGCGGTGAAGACTCGCCGATGAGAGCTTGCCGGGCAGGCGTACTGCTGGCGCTGCTGCTGGCGGGCTGCGCCAGCGAAAAAGGTATTATCGATCGCGATGGCTATCAGCTGGATACGCGCCATCCGGCGCAGGCGGCTTATCCGCGCATCAAAGTGCTGGTGATTCACTACACCGCCGATGATTTCGACGTTTCGCTGGCGACGCTGACGGATAACCAGGTGAGCTCTCACTACCTGATCCCGGAGAAACCGCCGCTGCACGGAGGCAAACCGCGGATCTGGCAGCTGGTGCCGGAAGAGGAACTGGCCTGGCATGCGGGCGTCAGCTTCTGGCGCGGCAGCACGCGCATTAACGACACTTCGATTGGCATCGAGCTGGAGAACCGCGGCTGGCAAAAAACGGCGGGGGTGAAAAGCTTTACGCCGTTTAATCCGGCGCAGATTGACGCCCTGATCCCGCTGGCGAAAGATATTATCGCCCGCTACCACATCGCGCCGCAGAACGTGGTCGCCCATGCGGATATCGCGCCGCAGCGCAAAGACGATCCGGGGCCGCTGTTCCCGTGGCGCAGGCTGGCCGAGCAGGGGATTGGCGCATGGCCTGATGCCCGGCGCGTGGCGTTTTATCTGCAGGGCCGTCCGTCATACGAGCCGGTAGACGCCGCAGCGCTGCTGGACGTCCTGGCGCGCTACGGCTATCAGGTGACGCCGGAAATGACGCCAGCGCAGCAGAAGCGGGTCATTATGGCTTTCCAGATGCACTTCCGTCCCGCGCGCTGGGACGGGGTTGCCGATGCGCAAACCCTGGCGATAGCCGAAGCGCTGCTGGAAAAGTACGGGCGGGGTTAATAGTGCAGCTTGCCGTGGTCCTTCAACCACGCGGCGGTGCGGAGAATCCCTTCATCCATCGTGATGACCGGCTGATAGCCTAGCTCCTGCTGGGCGCGGGAGATATCAAGAGTAAAATCAAAGTTCAGCTTAGAGACGCCGTAGTGGGTAAATGCGGGCTCTTTCGCTGACTTATTGCCAAAGCGCTCCATGCTGCGGGCGATGATATCCAGCATGGGATAGGGAACCGAACGGATGCGGCACTTAATCCCCAGCTCGTCGATGAGTTTCTGCACAATGCTGTGCAGGGTTTGCGGTTCGCCGTTAGTAATGTTGTACGCGCGGGCCGAGGGCAGAAGGTCACTCTGCGGCTGGCTGGCGAGCCACATCGCGTGTACCGCGTTTTCATAGTAGGTCATATCCACCAGCGCGCTGCCGCCGCGCGGCAACAGGACGCTGCCGTAGTGCTGCATCATCTGCGCCAGGCGCGGGATAAACACTTTATCATGCGGGCCAAACAGGCTTTGCGGGCGCAGGATCGTAAAACGGGTATTTGGGTTGGCCTGCGCCAGCAGATTGATCACATCTTCGCTTGCCGCCTTGCTGCGGGCGAATTCGTTGGCGAAACGCTGCGGGCGGAAATCCTCCGCAACATCGCGATGATGGTGATAATCAAAATAGAGCGACGGCGAAGAGATATGCACGAAGTTGCGCACGCCCCAGGCAACCGCCCACTCGCCGAGACGCCGGGTCGCGCGCACGTTAGCTAAATCGAAGGCCTGCTGGGTGCCCCACGGCGAGGTAAAGCTGGAACAGTGCCACAGGGTATCGATACCGGCGAGCATCACTTTGGCCTGCGAAGAGACCAGCTCGGTTAAGTCCGCAGGGACGAACTCTGCGCCCATTTTGCTCAGAAGCTTGCCCATCGCTTCGTTGCGCCCGGTCGCTCTGACGCTAATGCCCCTGTTACGCAGATATTCCACCGCGTTGCGGCCCAATCCGCTGGTCGCACCGGTAACCAGTACCTTCATATCGATCCACTGTTTAACAAAAGAATTTCGTGCGCATTTTTCCGTGATTCTGACTACGATGCAATGAGAATCATGAAAGAATTCTGCACCTATACTCTATTTGATGGTGATTTGCTCCGCCAGGTGGGCGATGCGTCGCGCCATACCGCGAAAAATAAACAGATGCGCCGGGATCATCAACAGCCAGTAGAAAAGCCCCGGCATACCGTGCGGGTGCCACCAGGCGCGCACGTCCAGTTCGCGATGATCGCCTTTATCGCGCAGGGTAAAGCTCAGGCGGCCAAGGCCGGGCGCTTTCATGCCGAATAACAGCGTCAGCTGCTTTTCCGGCTCGACGATAATCACCTTCCAGCTGTCCACCGCATCGCCGGTCTGCAGATATTCATTTTCCGGGCGACCTTTTGCCAGCCGGTGACCGACCAGCAGATCCATCGCCCCGCGCGTTTTCCACAGCACGTTGCCGAAGAAATAGCCCTCTTTACCGCCAATTTGGTTGACTACCTTCCACAGCGCGGCAAGGCTTGCGGAAGTGTTAACGGTACAGCCTGCCTGTTTCGGGTAGTAGCCGTACTCTGGCCGCCATCGGGCGAAGGCCTGCGCATCGTAGCCCCAGTCGCTGGAGTTCACCAGTTGCTCCTCTTCTTTAAGCGTAAGGCGCACCGCTTCATCAAACGCGATAAGCGGTTGAGGAATTAAGGCCCGCAGGGTCCGATCGTCGGCGATCAGATCGTGCTTTAGCCCCTGGATCAGCGCTTTGGCCGTGGTTGGCGGCACTGAGGTAATGACGTTGAGAAACCACACCGAAATCCAGCGGGTCGGGAAAGGGATGGGGATCAGCGGGCGGCGTTTGCCGCTGACCGCCATAAAGCGGATGAACTGCTGCTGATAGCTCAAAATTTCCGGTCCGGCGGCTTCAAACACCCGATGCTCCCGGGCCGGATGATTAAGCAGCTGCAGCAGATAGTAGAGTAAATTTTCCAGCGCAATCGGCGTGGTGCGCGAGCGCACCCAGCGCGGCGGCGTCAGCACAGGCAGGTTGTAGACCATATCGCGCATCACTTCGAAGGCGGCGGAACCGGCGCCGACGATAATGCCGGCGCGAACTTCCGCTACCGGAACGCCTGATTCGCGCAGCAGATCGCCGGTGATCTGGCGGGCGCGCAGATGATCGGATTGCTCCTGCTTCGCCACCTGTAAGGAACTGAGAAAGATGACTTCGTTCACCGGCGACTTGCGCAGCGCGTCGCGAACGTTGAGGGCGACCCGCCGCTCGTGGCGGATAAAGTCGCCGCCTTCGCCCATCCCGTGCACCAGATAGTAAACGGTATCAGCCTGCGCCAGCAGGGCGGGTAGCGCGTCCGGCTGGTTTAAATCGAGCGAATAGCACTCGACGCCGGGGAGCTGCTGTTTTTTAAGCCTGTCGATCTGGCGTGCCGCCGCCAGCACGGTGAAGCCCTGCTCGCTGAGCCTTTTCACCAGATGCTGGCCGATATAACCGCTGGCGCCAAGCACCAGAATTCGCTGCGACACGCCGGACCCCTTAACGGTTTAAAAATGCCTGCCAGTGGCTAACCACCTCGGTGAGCTGCTGGCGGTTAACGTCAATATGCGTCACCAGGCGCACGATGGGCGAGGCGTTGATCAGCACCCCGCGTTCGCGCAGATACTCGCCCAGCGCGGCGGCGCGCGCTTCACCGACGCGAACAAACAGCATATTGGTATCATGACGCGTCACCTCGGCGCCGGCGGCGCGCAGCTGCTCCGCCATCCACGCGGCGTTGTCGTGATCCTCTTTTAAGCGCGCGACGTTGTTCTGCAGGGCATACAGGCCCGCGGCCGCCAGAATCCCGGCCTGACGCATCCCGCCACCGACCATTTTCCGCCAGCGGATAGCGCGGTGAATGTACTCTTCGCTCCCCACCAGCAGTGAGCCTACCGGCGCGCCGAGTCCTTTAGACAGGCAGATGGTGAAGGAGTCGCAGTAGCGGGCGATCTCGCGCAGCGCGCAGCCGTATTCCACGACGGCGTTAAAAATACGCGCCCCGTCAACGTGCAGCCCCAGGCCGCGCTGGCGCGTAAACTCCCAGGCATCTTTGAGATATTCACGCGGCAGCACTTTGCCGTTATGGGTGTTTTCCAGCGACAGCAGCCGGGTAGGGGCGAAATGGATATCGTCCGGTTTGATTTTGGCCGCGACTTTATCCAGCGGCAGGGAACCGTCCGCTGCGGCATCGATTGGCTGCGGCTGGATGCTGCCAAGCACCGCCGCGCCGCCGGCTTCGTAGAGATAGTTATGCGCGCCCTGGCCGACGATATACTCTTCGCCGCGCTGGCAGTGGCTGAGCAGGGCGACCAGGTTGGCCTGGGTGCCGCTAGGCAGGAAGATAGCGGCCTCTTTGCCCGCCAGGTTGGCGGCAAAGCGCTGGAGTTCGTTAACGGTCGGGTCATCGCCATACACGTCATCCCCGACCGGGGCGGCCATCATGGCTTCCAGCATGGCGCGGCCCGGACGGGTAACGGTATCGCTGCGTAAATCTATCATGTCATATCCTTATACACTTCATCCTTCGCGCTGCCCCGGCGTTGGCTGCTCCCTCAAAGCCCGGTCACAGAGTTATCTCTGCGCCCGGGGGTTTTCGGCCTTGCCGCCTTGAGGCAACACGAATAATTTTGCGTATGAATTGAAAAGGATATTTTTACCTTAGCCAGTTAGTTTTCGCCAGTTCGATAACTTCGTCGCCGCGGCCGCTGATAATCGCGCGCAGCATATAAAGGCTGAAACCTTTGGCCTGCTCCAGTTTAATTTGCGGCGGCATCGCCAGCTCTTCACTGGCGACGACCACATCCACCAGGACCGGACCATCGGTAGCGAAAGCGGTTTGCAGCGCTTCATCAACCTCTGACGCGCTTTCAACACGTATGCCCTTAATGCCGCACGCTTCGGCGATGCGGGCAAAGTTGGTGGCGTGAAGTTCAGTGCCGTCTGTCAGATAGCCCCCGGCCTTCATCTCCATCGCCACGAAGCCCAGTACGCTGTTATTGAAGATAACGATCTTCACCGGCAGCTTCATCTGCGCCAGCGAGAGAAAATCCCCCATCAGCATGCTGAAGCCGCCGTCGCCGCACATTGCCACAACCTGACGGTCAGGGGCGGTGGCCTTCGCACCGATGGCCTGCGGCATGGCGTTAGCCATTGACCCATGGTTGAACGATCCGAGCAGGCGGCGCTTACCGTTCATCTGCAAATAGCGCGCGGCCCAGACGGTCGGCGTACCCACGTCACAGGTAAAGATGGCATCGTCGTCGGCATAGTGGCTGATGCGCTGCGCCAGATACTGCGGATGAATTGTTTTTTCGCTGGGCTTCGCCAGGTCATCAAGCCCCTTGCGCGCGTCGCGATAGTGTTCCAGCGCTTTATCGAGGAACTTACGGTCGGTTTTCTCCTCAAGATGCGGCATCAGCGCGCTGAGGGTCGATTTAATATCGCCGACCAGCGCCATATCCACTTTACTGTGGGCGCCAATACTGCCGGGATTGATATCAATCTGAATGATTTTCGCGTCCGTCGGGTAGAAGGCGCGATAGGGGAACTGGGTGCCGAGCAGCACCAGGGTGTCGGCGTTCATCATGGTGTGGAAGCCGGAGGAGAAGCCAATCAGTCCGGTCATCCCCACATCATAAGGGTTGTCGTATTCTACGTGCTCTTTGCCGCGCAGCGCGTGAACGATAGGCGCTTTGAGCTTCGCGGCGAAGTCTACCAGCTCTTTATGCGCCCCGGCGCAGCCGCTGCCGCACATCAGGGCGATGTTGCTTGAATAGCGCAGCAGCTGGGCCAGCTTTTTCAGCTCTTCTTCCGCCGGCGTCACCTGCGGCAGCGGCGCGTGGTACCAGTGGCTGCTGGCGCTTTCCGGCGCGGCTTTCAGCGCAACGTCGCCGGGAAGCACCACTACCGAGACGCCGCGGTTAATCACCGCTTTGCGCATGGCGATGGCCAGCACCTGCGGGATCTGTTCCGGGGTTGAGACCAGTTCACAGTAGTGACTGCATTCCCGGAACAGCTCCTGCGGATGCGTTTCCTGAAAATAGCCGCTGCCGATTTCGCTGGAAGGAATATGGGCGGCGATGGCCAGAACCGGAACGTGATTGCGGTGGCAGTCGAAAAGGCCGTTAATCAGATGCAGGTTGCCCGGCCCGCAGGAGCCTGCGCAGACCGCCAGTTCGCCGGTAAGCTGCGCTTCCGCCCCGGCGGCGAAGGCGGCCACTTCTTCATGGCGCGTGGGCATCCAGTCGATGGTCCCCATACGGTTCAGGCTGTCGCTTAAGCCGTTGAGCGAATCCCCGGTTACGCCCCAAATACGTTTAACGCCAGCCTGTTCAAGAGTTTTGGCAATGTATGCCGCCACGGTCTGTTTCATGGTTCTCCATCTCCTTTTTGTGATAACGCTTACAAGCTTAGATGAAACTGCCAGTTACGCTCGCTTTCACCTCTCATTTTCCGCTGGTTTTTTTCAGTGAAAACTCCGCATAATCTGAGCTCACATAAAGTGGTAAACAGGAATCATTTCAAATGGTTAAATCGCTGTTAAATGCTGTTAATAAACTGCTATCCCATGACGATTTCGGCAAACTCTTGTTACGACTTGCCGTTGGCGGGCTGATGCTGTTTCACGGGTTGCATAAGCTATTTGATGGCGTAGGGGGAATCAGCAATATGCTGGTAGCAAAAGGATTGCCGGGGTTTATCGCTTATGGGGTTTTAGTGGGCGAGGTGGTAGCGCCTTGCCTGCTGATTCTGGGAGTGCTTACGCGTCCGGCGGCGCTGGTGCTGGCGTTTACGATGGTCGTGGCCTGGCTGATGGTCGGGACGGGCAAAACCTTTGCGCTGGATGCGGTAGGCGCGTGGGCGATTGAGAGCCTGGTCTATTTCTTTGTGGGCGCGCTGGCGATTGCCTTCCTCGGGGCAGGGCGCTATGCCATCGGCGGCAATTCAGCCTGGCGGTAAACATTGCCGGACGGCGTTGCGCCATCCGGCAGCTGAGGGTTAAGCCAGTACCAAATCACCCTGCGGGTGGCAGGAGCAGGCCAGCACGTAGCCTTCAGCGATTTCCGCATCGGTTAACGTCATGGTACTGCTGACGGTATATTCTCCGGAAACCACTTTGGTTTTGCAGCAGCCGCAGACGCCTGCGCGACAGGCGACGGTAACCGGCACCTTATTGCTTTCCAGCGCTTCGAGCAGCGTGGTGCCGACCGGCGCGTAGAACGCTTTCGCCGGCTGCAGTTTGGTGAACTTCAGGCCGCTGGTAGCGGCTTCGGCTACCGGCGTAAAGAACTGCTCTTTAAAGAAACGCGTCGCGCCCAGCGCTTTCACCTCCTGCTCAACCCAATCCATATACGGCGCCGGGCCGCAGGTCATCACGGTACGAGAGGTCAGATCCGGTACGCTTTTCAGCAGATCGGTCGTCAGTCGGCCAGAAACAAAACCGTGGGTGGCATTGTTTTCAGCGACTAAGGTCACCGGATATTCGCGCCATTCGTCGGCAAAAATAACATCTTGCGGTGAACGAACGTTAAAGATCACCTGCACATCGGCCTGCGGGCGGTACTTTGCCAACCAGCGACGCATTGACATGATTGGCGTAACGCCGCAGCCAGCAGCCAGCATCAGGAACTTATCTTCAGCCTTATCTTCACAGGTAAATTCACCCATGGCATCGGACAGCCAGATATAGTCGCCGCGCTTCACGTCGCGGGTCAGCCACTGTGAGCCTGCGCCATCGTCAATCCGACGGATGGTCAGCGTGATGTACTCGCTTACTCCCGGCGTCGATGAAATGGTGTAAGCACGCAGCGTCTCCGCTGAATTACGTACGCTGACCAGTGCATACTGCCCGGCACGGTACGGATAATAGTCGTGGCACAGCAACGAAATTGTCCATACATCCGGCGTTTCCTGATGGATGTGATGAACCTGCATCCGCCATGGGCACTGATGAGTTGGCATTGTCATTCTTTACTCCTTACGCGCTCAGCAGCTGCTTCATGTCTTCTTCAACGGTGGTCACGGAACGCAGACCGAATTTCTCGTTGAGAACGGCCAGCAGGTCCGGCGTGAAGAAGCCCGGCGCCGTCGGGCCGGTGACGATATTTTTCACGCCCAGCGACAGCAGGGTCAGCAGAATAACAATCGCTTTCTGTTCAAACCAGGAGAGCACCAGAGACAACGGCAGGTCGTTCACGCCACAACCCAGTTTCTCAGCCAGGGTGACCGCCAGGATGATGGCAGAGTAAGCGTCGTTACACTGACCGGCATCGACCAGACGCGGTAGACCTTCGATATCGCCGAATTCGAGTTTGTTGAAACGGTATTTACCGCAGGCCAGGGTCAGGATCAGGCAGTCGTCCGGTACGCTGGTGGCGAAATCGGTGAAGTAGTTACGTTCGCCGCGCGCCCCGTCGCAGCCGCCCACCAGGAAGATATGGCGCAGTTTTTCACGGCTCACCAGGTCGATCAGCGTATCAGCCGCGCCCAGCAGGGTCTGACGACCGAAGCCAACGGTGATCAGGTGCGGGATCTCGCTGTACGGGAAGCCCGCCATCTGCTGCGCCTGGGCGATAACCGGGGCGAAATCTTCGCCTTCCAGATGATTGACGCCTGGCCAGCCGACGATGCTGCGGGTCCAGATACGGTCGTCATAGGCGCCGACGGTTGGGTCGATGATGCAGTTAGAGGTCATCACAATCGGGCCAGGGAAGCGGGCAAACTCGACCTGCTGGTTTTGCCAGCCGCTGCCGTAGTTACCAATCAGATGCTTGAATTTACGCAGTTCCGGGTAACCGTGCGCTGGCAGCATTTCACCGTGGGTGTAGACGTTAACCCCGGTACCTTCTGTTTGCTCCAGCAGGTTGTACAGATCTTTCAGGTCATGGCCGGAAATCAGAATGCATTTGCCTTCGGTCGCTTTGACGTTGACCTGAGTCGGGGTGGGGTGACCATATTTAGTGGTCTCGCCAGCGTCCAGAATGCTCATCACTTTGAAGTTCATCTGGCCGATTTCCATCGAGCACTCCAGCAGCGCGTTCATATCGGCAGGCCAGGTACCGAGCCACGCCATGATTTTATGGTACTGGGCGTAGATGTCGTTGTCGTACTGACCCAGAACGTGCGCGTGCTCCATATAAGCCGCAGCGCCTTTCAGGCCGTACAGGCACAGCAGGCGCAGGCCGAGAATGTTCTCGCCGATGGCCGCTTTGTCTTTGTTCGGGGTGAATTCCGCCGCCTGGCGCTGCAGGTCGCCCAGATCGTCGCTCGCCAGCTGCAGATCGGCCATCGGGTTGTTAACCGTCGCTTGGGCATCAATGTTCAGGCACTGGGCTTTCAGCGCTTCACGCAGGGTGATGGCCTCGCGCGCATAGCCAACGATGCGCGGGGAATCGAAGTTAACGTTGGTCAGCGTGGAGAAAAAAGCGCGCGGCGCAAAGCTGTCGATGTCGTGGTCGATGATGCCGTATTCACGGGCTTTAAGCGCCCAGGCGGAGAGCCCCTGCAGAGAGGCAATCAGCAGATCCTGCAGATCGGACGTTTCGGCCGTTTTTCCGCACATACCCTGCGCGTAAGAGCAGCCGTTCCCTGCCGGGGTACGGATGGTTTGTTCACATTGCACACAAAACATGGTCACACCTTTTTAAAGTTATATTTAATATACATGTTTAAGGTTATGCCCGAGCGCGAGAAGAGAAAAGGTATTTCTGATACAACTTACGGGGAGATTGATTTAGCGCAAAATTGGCGGCAGAAGACTACCGCCAGAGAGGTATTAAGCGGAGAAGAAAGCCATCAATATGGGCACCAGCAGACTGAGAATGAAGCCATGAACGATGGCCGCCGGCACAATCTCCACCCCGCCAGAGCGTTGCAGTACCGGCAGCGTAAAGTCCATTGATGTCGCGCCGCAAAGGCCCAGCGCGGTGGAACGGCTGCGGCGCACCAGTCCGGGGATAAGCATTATCGCCAGCAGCTCGCGGGCAAGATCGTTAAAGAAGGCCGCGCTGCCAATTACCGGGCCATAGGATTCGGTCAGCAGAATCCCGGAGAGCGAATACCAGCCAAACCCGGAAGCCATGGCCAGCCCGGTTTTTAGCGGCAGGTCGAGAATAAAGGCGTTGATGATACCGCCCAGCAGTGAACTGACCATGACCACTACCGCGACAATCATTCCGCGGCGATTCAGTACGATCTGCCGCAGCGTCATGCCATTATTGCGCAGTTGAATACCGATGAGGAACAAAAGGAAGATCAGGGTATATTCGCTGGCCTCGGTGGCGTGTTGTAAAAAGGATATACCGCTCAGACCAATCATAAAACCAATAAATACCACGCCGCATAGCTGAAGGGATTCCAGAGCCATTGCCAGACGGGAGGGTAATTTTTCCTGACGATGATGATTTTGCCAGGGCATTTTTTGCTCGAGCCACATCAGGGCGGCAATATTGCATAGCAGAATAATAACGACGCTGACCGCCGCATAATGAAGGATCGCCAGGAGGTTGCTGGCCAGATTATCCAGGAAGGCCAGGCTAATGCCCATAAAAAAGAGAATAACGTAGACAATCCAGCTCAGAAGTCGCGCGATGAGTTTAAGGGCTGATGGCCGATGAAGAGGAATAAGATAGCCTATAACCAACGGCAGCAGAATGATTAAAAGTCCCGAAAACATGAACGACTTGGTCCTTGCAGAATGAAAATAGCGCCCCTGACACTACCCAAATCGCCGGACTGAGTAAAGTGGTGGAAAAAAAGAAAGGCCCGGCAGCACCGGGCCTCAAGAAAAGTGGAGGAAGTTTAGCTGCGTTTTTCCAGCAGGGTGCGGTAGAGCACGCCGCCGAGAATGCCGCCGATAATCGGCATCACCCAGAATAGCCACAGCTGCTGCAGCGCCCAGCCGCCCTGGAATATCGCTACCGCGGTACTGCGCGCCGGGTTTACCGACGTGTTGGTGACCGGAATGCTGATCAGGTGGATAAGCGTTAGCGCCAGGCCAATAGCGACAGGAGCGAAGCCGGCCGGTGCGTTTTTATCCGTGGCGCCGTGAATGACCAGCAGGAAGCCGCAGGTCAGGACGATCTCAATCACAATAGCGGAGAGCATGGAGAAACCGCCGGGAGAATGTTCGCCATAGCCGTTCGATGCGAATCCGCTAGCGGCGGCGTCAAAGCCCGCTTTACCGCTGGCGACAACGTACAGAATAGCGGCGGCGATAATACCGCCGACAACCTGGGCGATAATATAACCAATCACGTCCCTGGCCGGGAAACGACCGCCGGCCCATAAACCTAAAGTTACCGCCGGGTTAAAGTGCCCGCCGGAAATATGACCGACGGCATACGCCATGGTTAATACGGTTAAACCGAAAGCCAGCGCGACGCCGGCAAAACCAATTCCCAGCTCAGGGAATGCCGCAGCTAGCACGGCGCTGCCGCAACCACCAAATACCAGCCAGAATGTACCAAAGCATTCTGCTGCTAATTTTCTAAACATAACCACCTCAATAAAAACGTAAACGCGCACGAGTTTTCGTGCCGGCCTTTATTTTCGCCACAAAGAATGACGACCAGAATAAAGCGACGCTATTCTATGGACGATCGCCACCTTGGGACCAGTTAAATAAATTGATGTAATTTGATTTAGAACAATGCGCTGGGATTCCTTTTCATGTCGGTTTTTTTAAAAGTGTAGAACAAAAACGGTTAAAAAAACGACTTTCAATGATGAAGGCGTTTCTCAATTAAGTGATGTATGGCTCATCACATTCCCCCCTGCGGCCATGAGCGATTCGCAGACGCCCGGAGTGTCATGTTGATGCTCACCTCGCTATACTGCTGATAACTGAAGGAGATAGTCGCCACTGAGCGGAGGGCATATGCATCTTGAGCGCGTAGAAATAGTCGGTTTTCGCGGCATTAACCGATTATCGTTGATGCTGGAACAAAATAACGTGCTGATTGGCGAAAATGCCTGGGGTAAATCCAGCCTGCTGGATGCCCTGACGCTGCTCCTGTCGCCGGAGTTCGACCTCTATCATTTTGTTCGGGAAGATTTTTGGTTTCCGCCCGGCGATATTCAGGGGCGCGAGCATCATCTGCATATCATCCTGACCTTCCGTGAAAATGAACCCGGGCGCCATCGGGTTCGACGCTATCGTCCTCTCAGCAGCTGCTGGGTTCCCTGCGACGATGGCTATCAGCGCGTTTTCTATCGCCTGGAGGGGGAGCTTGCCGATGACGACAGCGTGATGACCCTGCGCAGCTTTATTGATGGTGAAGGGAAAGCGCTGGAGCTTGACGATATTGATGAACTCGCCCGTCACCTGGTACGGCTGATGCCGGTTCTGCGGCTACGCGACGCCCGCTTTATGCGGCGGATCCACAACGGCACCGTTCCGCACTCGCCGCAGATCGAAATTACCGCTCGCCAGCTTGATTTCCTCTCTCGCGAACTGGTACATCATCCGCAAAATTTAACCGATGGACAGATCCGCCAGGGGCTGTCGGCTATGGTGCAATTGCTGGAGCACTATTTTGCCGAGCAGAGCAGCGCGCAGTCGCGCCATCGTCTGATGCGCCGTCATTCACATGATGAACAGCGCAGCTGGCGCTACCTGGATATTATCAACAGGATGATCGACAAGCCCGGCGGGCGCAGCCATCGGGTGATTTTATTGGGGCTGTTTTCGACTCTGCTGCAGGCGAAAGGCACGGTAAGACTCGATCGCGATGCGCGGCCGCTCTTGTTGATTGAGGACCCGGAAACCCGGTTGCATCCTATTATGCTGTCGGTGGCCTGGCATTTGCTCAATTTACTGCCGCTGCAGCGGGTGACGACAACGAACTCCGGCGAGCTGCTGTCATTAACGCCCGTCGAGCACGTCTGTCGGCTGGTGCGTGAATCTTCACGAGTGTCGGCCTGGCGGCTGGGGCCCGGCGGGATGAATGCGGAAGACAGCCGACGCATCGCGTTTCATATTCGCTTTAACCGCGCTTCATCGCTGTTTGCCCGCTGCTGGCTGCTGGTGGAGGGGGAGACGGAAACCTGGGTTATCAACGAGCTGGCCCGCCAGTGCGGCCATCACTTTGATGCGGAAGGGGTGAAGGTCATTGAGTTTGCCCAGTCGGGTTTGAAGCCGCTGATTAAATTCGCCCGGCGAATGGGTATTGAGTGGCATGTGCTGGTGGATGGCGATGAAGCCGGGAAGAAATACGCCGCCACCGTTCGCAGTTTGTTGAATGACGATAAAATGCTGGAGCGAGACCATCTCACCGCGCTACCGGCGATGGATATGGAGCATTTTATGTACCGTCAGGGCTTCGACGATGTTTATCACCGGGTCGCGCAGCTGCCGATGAATATACCCATGAATATGCGGCGGGTGATCACCAAAGCGATTCACCGTTCGTCAAAACCGGACCTGGCGATTGAAGTGGCGATGGAGGCCGGGCGGCGCGGGGTTGACGCCATTCCTGCGCTGTTGAAAAAAATGTTCTCTCGCGTACTATGGCTGGCGCGCGGACGCGCAGATTAGCGCAGACCGCTGTTTCTCTCTTTCTGCCGGGCGATCCATCCCGGCAGGTCTTCATCTGCACACCCTCAACTTCAGTTAAACAAAAATGAAGCGCATCTAAAAATGCGCGTTATTCTATTGCCGCATTTAGATAGAATTGTCGCGGGTTCTGCGGGTTAAAACATCAGGAATTGTTATGAAATTAAATGGAAAGCGCAGGAAAGTTTGGTGGCTGCTGGCGATTGTCGTGCTGGCCCTCGCCGTCTGGGGATGGCGAATTCTGAATGCGCCGCTGCCGCAGTATCAGACGCTGGTGGTGCGTAAAGGCGACCTTCAGCAGAGCGTGCTGGCGACCGGTAAGCTCGATGCGTTGAAAAAAGTGGACGTCGGGGCGCAGGTGAGCGGGCAGCTAAAAACGCTGCGCGTCGAGATTGGCGACAAAGTGAAAAAAGACCAGCTGCTGGGGGTTATCGACCCGGAGCAGGCGGAAAACCAGATAAAGGAAGTCGAAGCGACGTTGATGGAGCTACGG
The DNA here is from genome assembly GCF_009025755.1 of Klebsiella sp. RCJ4. Lineage (NCBI taxonomy): Bacteria > Pseudomonadati > Pseudomonadota > Gammaproteobacteria > Enterobacterales > Enterobacteriaceae > Klebsiella > Klebsiella sp. RCJ4. Next base: position 64,847 of record NZ_WCIN01000047.1, on the reverse strand, counting down.
GCGCAGCTGAACCAGGCGCGCGCGGAACGTAAACTGTCTGCGGCGACGCTGGCTCGTCAGCAGCAGCTGGCGCAGCGGCAGCTGGTCTCTCGCCAGGACCTCGATACCGCCGCGACCGACTTAGCGGTCAAAGAGGCGCAAATCGGCACGATTGAAGCCCAGGTCAAACGCAATCAGGCGACCCTGGATACGGCCAAAACCAACCTCGACTACACCAAAATTCTGGCGCCGATGTCCGGAGAAGTGACGCAAATCACCACCCTGCAGGGGCAGACGGTGATTGCTGCCCAGCAGGCGCCGAATATTTTGACCCTGGCCGATCTCAGCACCATGCTGGTGAAGGCGCAGGTCTCGGAAGCGGACGTCATTCATCTTAAGCCGGGGCAAAAGGCCTGGTTTACCGTACTGGGCGATCCGCTGACGCGCTATGAAGGAACGCTGAAGGATATTCTCCCGACGCCCGAAAAGGTCAACGACGCTATTTTCTACTACGCCCGTTTTGAAGTGCCGAACCCGCAGGGCATCCTGCGCCTGGAGATGACCGCCCAGGTGCATATTCAGCTCTCAGAAGTGAAAAATGTTATCACCATCCCGCTGAGCGCGCTGGGTGAGGCCATCGGCGATAACCGCTATCACGTGCGTCTGCTGCGTACCGGTGAAGTTAAAGAGCGTGAAATCGTTATCGGCGCGCGTAACGACACCGATGTGGCGGTGGTGAAAGGGCTGGACGAGGGGGATGAAGTCATTATCGGCGAAGGTGCGGCCGGAGCGGCGAAATGACGGCGTTACTGGAACTGCGTGATATTCGCCGCAGCTACCCCTCCGGCGATGGCAACGTTGAGGTGCTGAAAGGCATTACGTTGAACGTTGCCGCCGGTGAGATGGTGGCAATCGTCGGCGCGTCCGGCTCCGGGAAATCCACGTTGATGAATATTCTCGGCTGTCTGGACAAACCGACCGGCGGTACCTACCGGGTCGCGGGAACGGACGTGGCTCGCCTCAACGGCGACGAGCTGGCGCGCCTGCGGCGGGAACATTTCGGTTTTATTTTCCAGCGCTATCACCTGTTATCGCATCTCACCGCGGCGCAGAACGTGGAAGTCCCTGCGGTTTATGCCGGCGCCGAGCGCAAAGCGCGCCTGGCCCGGGCCCATGAGCTGCTGGTTCGGCTGGGGCTGGGCGACAGAGCTGAATATCAGCCTTCGCAGCTCTCCGGCGGCCAGCAGCAGCGGGTGAGTATCGCCCGCGCCCTGATGAACGGCGGGGAAGTGATTCTGGCGGATGAGCCAACCGGTGCGCTGGACAGCCGCTCCGGCGAAGAGGTCATGGGGATCCTTCACCAGCTAAAAGCGCAGGGGCATACGGTGATTATCGTCACCCATGATCCGCAGGTGGCGGCCCAGGCGGAGCGGGTGATTGAGATACACGACGGTGAAATCGTGCGTAATCCGCCCGCTCTGAGTCCGGCGCAAGGCGGCGTACTGCGCCAGCGCACGGCGGCCGAACCGTCGGCGTGGCGTCAGTTCAGCAGCGGCTTTCGCGAAGCGCTGATCATGGCCTGGCGCGCGATGGCGGCGAATAAAATGCGTACGCTGCTGACGATGCTCGGGATTATTATCGGCATCGCATCTGTGGTGTCGATTGTGGTGGTGGGCGATGCCGCGAAGCAGATGGTGCTGGCCGATATCCGCGCCATCGGCACGAATACCATTGATGTTTATCCCGGCAAGGATTTCGGCGATGACGATCCCCGCTATCAGCAATCGCTCAAGTACGACGATCTGCTTGCTATTCAGAAACAGCCGTGGGTGAGCTCGGCGACCCCGGCGGTATCAAAAAGCCTGCGCCTGCGGGCGGATAACATCGACGTTGCCGCCAGCGCCGAGGGCGTGGGGGCGCAGTACTTTAACGTCTACGGCATGACCTTTAGCGAAGGCAACACCTTTAACGAGCTTCAGCTAAATAGCCGCGCGCAGGTGGTGGTGCTCGACAGCAACGCGCGCCGACAGCTATTTCCGCACAAAGCGCGGGTCGTCGGCGAAGTGATTCTGGTCGGCAATATGCCCGCGACGGTGATCGGCGTGGCGGATGAAAAACAGTCAATGTTCGGCAGCAGCAAAATTCTGCGCGTCTGGTTGCCCTATACCACGATGGCTGGCCGGGTGATGGGGCAGTCGTGGCTGAATTCCATCACCGTGCGCGTCAATGAAGGCTACGACAGCGCGGTTGCCGAGCAGCAGCTGTTGCGTCTACTGGAACTGCGTCACGGTAAGAAGGATGTTTTCACCTGGAATATGGACAGCATCTTGAAAACGGCGGAACGGACCACACATACATTACAGCTGTTTTTGACGCTGGTGGCGGTGATTGCGCTGGTGGTCGGCGGGATTGGCGTGATGAATATTATGCTGGTCTCAGTCACCGAACGCACGCGGGAGATCGGTATCCGTATGGCGGTCGGGGCGCGGGCCAGCGATGTCTTACAGCAGTTTTTGATCGAGGCGGTGCTGGTTTGCCTGGTTGGCGGGGCGCTGGGCGTCACGCTTTCGCTGCTGATTGCCTTTGTGTTACAGCTGTTTTTACCCGGCTGGGAGATCGGTTTTTCACCGTTGGCGCTATTGACCGCGTTTTTATGCTCCACGCTGACCGGGGTGCTGTTTGGCTGGCTACCGGCGCGCAATGCGGCTCGTCTGGACCCCGTCGACGCCCTGGCGCGCGAGTAGCGATAAAAAAATGCCAGTCAGAAGGACTGGCATTTTGCTGGCGGGATGTACACAATGAAGCAAAAGAGTTATGCGGCTGTTTCTGTTTCTTCAGCTTCAACAGGGACAATCACGCTGGCGTGGTTACCTTTTGGCCCCTGGTGAACATCAAACCGAACCGCTTGTCCGGCTTTTAGCGTTCTGTAACCATCCATCTGGATGGTCGAGTAATGGGCGAAAATGTCTTCGCCGCCGCCCTCAGGGCAGATAAAACCGAACCCTTTGGCATTGTTGAACCACTTAACAGTACCCATTTCCATACTTCGACATCCTTCGTAAATCTTATAAGTAAGATGGAATGAACCGGTAGTGGAGTGACGAGTTGTTCATTTGCTCGCCAACTCTCGCCACTACAATTTAGAGAAATCAGGAAATGCGTCAAGCGATTGACGCCAGGGGACGGTGAAAAATGCGTCAAAATTTGAAGCAGTTAACGCTATTGCCGGGGAATGTGACAGACGTCGCGGATGGAAGTAATAGATGATAATTATCTATGATCTATTGTAGATTTGTGATGTGCATAGCCTCTGGTCATCGACAGGCCACCGCCTGTTGGCAACAGCAACCGATGATGAACACTGACGATGAGTAAGAGAGACTGGTTGGACTTCGATCAGCTAATTGAGGACGAAGTTAAAGATGCGCTTAAACCGCCATCTATGTATAAAGTGATATTAGTCAATGATGACTACACTCCAATGGAGTTTGTTATTGACGTGTTACAAAAATTCTTTTCTTATGATGTTGAACGTGCAACGCAACTGATGCTGACGGTTCACTATCAAGGTAAAGCGATTTGCGGGGTGTTTACCGCAGAAGTCGCAGAAACCAAAGTATCGATGGTGAACCAGTATGCGAGGGAGAACGAACATCCGTTGTTGTGTACGCTAGAAAAAGCCTGAATGCAGGCAATAAACTTGGGGGAGGTGCCTATGCTCAATCAAGAACTGGAACTCAGTTTAAACATGGCTTTCGCCAGAGCGCGCGAGCACCGTCATGAGTTCATGACCGTCGAGCACTTGTTGCTGGCGCTGCTTAGCAACCCTTCGGCCCGCGAAGCGCTTGAAGCGTGTTCAGTGGACCTGGTCGCGCTGCGTCAGGAGCTTGAAGCCTTCATCGAACAGACCACACCCGTACTGCCTGCAACGGAAGAAGAGCGCGACACTCAGCCGACGCTGAGCTTCCAGCGCGTGCTGCAACGTGCTGTTTTCCACGTCCAGTCTTCCGGCCGCAGCGAAGTGACCGGCGCCAACGTTCTGGTCGCGATTTTTAGCGAACAGGAATCTCAGGCGGCATACCTGCTGCGTAAACATGAAGTCAGCCGACTTGATGTGGTGAATTTCATCTCTCACGGTACGCGTAAAGACGAGCCGAGCCAGTCTTCCGATAACAGCGGAAGTCAGCCTGGCAGCAGCGAAGAGCAAGCAGGCGGGGAGGATCGTATGGAAAACTTCACCACCAACCTCAACCAGCTTGCCCGCGTAGGCGGTATCGATCCGCTGATCGGCCGCGAGAAAGAGCTGGAACGTGCTATTCAGGTTCTGTGCCGCCGCCGCAAGAACAACCCGCTGCTGGTGGGGGAATCCGGCGTTGGTAAAACCGCTATTGCTGAAGGACTTGCCTGGCGTATCGTGCAGGGCGACGTGCCGGAAGTGATGGCTGATTGCACTATCTATTCACTGGATATTGGCTCGCTGCTGGCAGGTACTAAATACCGCGGCGACTTTGAAAAACGCTTTAAAGCGCTGCTTAAGCAGCTGGAGCAGGACACCAACAGTATTCTGTTCATCGATGAGATCCACACCATTATCGGTGCGGGGGCGGCTTCCGGCGGGCAGGTCGATGCCGCTAACCTGATTAAACCGCTGCTTTCCAGCGGTAAGATTCGGGTCATTGGCTCGACGACCTATCAGGAGTTCAGCAACATCTTTGAAAAAGATCGTGCCCTGGCGCGGCGTTTCCAGAAAATTGATATCACCGAACCTTCCGTGGAAGAGACGGTGCAGATTATTAACGGCCTGAAGCCGAAGTATGAAGCGCACCACGAAGTCCGTTACACCGCGAAAGCGGTACGTGCGGCGGTAGAGCTGGCGGTGAAGTACATTAACGATCGTCATCTGCCGGATAAGGCGATTGACGTGATTGATGAAGCCGGGGCGCGTGCGCGCTTGATGCCGGTGAGCAAACGTAAGAAAACGGTTAACGTGGCGGATATTGAGTCCGTGGTGGCGCGGATTGCGCGTATACCTGAGAAGAGCGTTTCCCGCAGCGATCGCGATACGCTGAAAAACCTCGGCGATCGCCTGAAAATGCTGGTCTTCGGCCAGGATAAGGCGATTGAGGCCTTAACCGAAGCGATCAAGATGGCGCGCGCCGGGCTTGGCCATGAGCACAAACCCGTCGGCTCTTTCCTGTTTGCCGGGCCTACCGGGGTCGGTAAAACCGAGGTTACCGTACAGCTGGCGAAGTCGCTGGGCATTGAGCTGCTGCGTTTTGATATGTCCGAATATATGGAACGTCATACCGTCAGCCGCTTAATCGGTGCGCCTCCGGGCTACGTCGGTTTCGATCAGGGCGGGCTGCTGACCGATGCGGTTATTAAGCATCCGCACGCGGTGCTGCTGCTGGATGAAATTGAAAAGGCGCATCCGGACGTCTTTAACCTGCTGCTGCAGGTGATGGATAACGGGACGCTGACCGACAACAACGGCCGCAAAGCGGATTTCCGCAACGTGGTGCTGGTGATGACCACCAACGCCGGGGTGCGTGAAACCGAGCGTAAATCCATTGGCCTCATCCATCAGGACAACAGTCCGGATGCGATGGATGAGATCAAAAAGATCTTTACGCCGGAGTTCCGTAACCGTCTCGACAACATTATCTGGTTCGATCATCTGTCTACGACGGTTATCCATCAGGTGGTGGATAAATTTATCGTCGAGCTGCAGGTTCAGCTGGATCAGAAAGGCGTCTCTTTGGAAGTCAGCCAGGAAGCCCGCGATTGGCTGGCCGAGAAAGGCTACGACCGGGCCATGGGCGCGCGTCCGATGGCGCGGGTGATTCAGGACAACCTGAAAAAACCGCTGGCCAACGAGCTGCTCTTTGGCTCACTGGTTGACGGCGGACAGGTGACCGTTGAACTGGATAAAGAGAAAAATGCGCTGACCTACGACTTTCAGAGTGCGCAGAAGCACAAACCGGAAGCGGCGCATTAAGTTTCGGTACTCAGTGACAAAACCGGCCTCAGGGCCGGTTTTTTTATCTGCGCGCTTTAAGTTGTAAATGACGCAGAAATGAAAAGACCGGGAATTATCCCGGCCTTCAGCATCTGGCGCGCTAAGCGCGAAAACGATCAGCGACTACGGAAGACAATGCGGCCTTTGCTCAGGTCGTACGGGGTCAGCTCAACAGTCACTTTGTCGCCCGTCAGAATGCGGATGTAGTTTTTACGCATTTTACCGGAAATATGCGCAGTTACCACGTGACCGTTTTCCAGTTCTACGCGGAACATAGTGTTAGGCAGCGTATCAAGTACGGTGCCCTGCATTTCAATATTGTCTTCTTTGGCCATCTAGTCCTCTGGGGTATCACTACCGTAGTTTTGAACCGGCAAGATAATGCCGAAGTTCAGCAAGTATGTAAAGTTTTACGTCAAATCGCCGAAGTAGTTTTGGCGCATTACCCGTAATTCACGCGGATAAACCGGGTGACAGGCGCAAACGTAAAGGGGGAGTGACAGAACAATGGGTGTTATCTGACTCTTATTATTCCCAAACGGCGGCGGGGCAACGGGCAGAAGCTACTCTACCGCGCAATTATAACATCCCAACAAAAAATGTGCTGAAAACATTTATGCTTCTCCTGCAAATAGCACCCTTGGTACCCAGAATCGCTCCGGCAGACGATACGTCCGCAGCACGGAAAGATAGTCGAGGTAATCGCGGCGGGGAATTTCCACTGCGCCCAGCGACGCCGTATGCTTATTCAGCACCTGACAATCGATTAATTTTCCGCCATCCTGCGAAAATATCTGGCTAAAGACCAGCAGCGCGGTTTTAGAGGCGTTTTCGGCACGGCTGAACATCGACTCTCCGCAAAACAGCGCGCCCTGCGCGACGCCGTACATCCCGCCGACTAATTCCTTTCCCTGCCATACTTCAACAGAATGAGCATGTCCCAGCTCATGCAGCTGGTGGTACGCCTGAACGATCCCCGGCGTTATCCATGTTCCCTCATCGCGGTGGTCGGCGCAGCCCTCGATAACCTGACCAAAGGCGTGATTCAGCGTGACGCGATAAGGCGAGCGCTGATGGAAACGCTTCATACTGCGGCTGAGATGAAATTTCTCTGGCCACAGTACCGCTCGCGGATCGGGGGACCACCACAAAATAGGGTCGCCGGGCGAAAACCACGGAAAAATACCGCGCTGATAGGCCATCAGTAAACGCGCCGGGCTAAGATCGCCGCCCAGCGCTAACAGGCCATTAGGTTCGCGTAAAGCGCCTTCCGGGGAGGGGAAGGCGATGGAATGATGAGAGAGCTGAACCAGCCGCATTTTTACCTCAACGCATCAGGCAATGATTCAATAGTAGCCTACAGGCGCTGCTTAAACTGGTAGTAACGCCCCTGTTCAGCCAGCAATTCTGCGTGACTACCTTGCTCAATAATCTTCCCGTTGTCCATGACTATTATCTGATTAAAACGCGCCAGTCCGCGCAGACGATGGGTTACCATTAACACGGTTTTTTCACGCATCACTTCCGCCAGTAAATCAAGGATTTGACTTTCGGTCGTCGCATCGAGGCCTTCAGTAGGTTCATCAAGCAGCATGACCGGCGCATCGTGAAGCAGGGCGCGGGCGATAGCCAGCCTGCGCAGCTCGCCGCCGGAAAGCTGGCGACCGCCTTCTCCCAGCCAGCTGTTCAGACCGCTATCTTCCAGTAATTTCGCTAAGCCGACGCGTTCAAGCGTTTGGGCAAGTCGGGCATCGCTGGCTCCGGGAGAAGCCAGCAGCAGGTTGTCGCGCAGCGTAGCGCTGAACAGATGTACGCGCTGCGGCACGACGCTCATCGCCCGGCGCAGCGTCGCCTCATTAAACTGCCCCAGCGGCTGATTGTTGAGTAAGATTTCCCCTTCAGCCGGATCCCAGGCGCGGGTCAGCAGCTGCAGCAGGGTCGATTTACCGCAGCCTGTTCGTCCGAGGATGGCGATATGCTCTCCGGCCTCGATCTGCAATGACACTTTCTCCAGCGCGGGAGAGGGCTGCTGCGGATAGCTGAAGGTGACCTGATGTAAGCGTAACGAGACGCGATCCAGCGTCTGGCCTTTGCCCTGAGGGAAGGCCACTTCCGGCTCTTGCTCGGTAATTTGCGTGATGCGCTTTGCGGAGGCGATCACCTGCCCCAAATGCTGAAATGCGCCGGTTACCGGCGCCAGCGCTTCAAACGCCGCCAGCGCGCAGAAGACAAACAGCGCAATCAGCGCCCCTGGCTGAGTATCGCCGCCAACGCCCGCGGAGGCGAGCCACAGCATAGCAATAACCGCAATACCGCCAATCAGCAGCATCAGCGCCTGGGAGAGCGCGGTCAGCTCAGCCTGGCGACGCTGCGCATCCAGCCAGCGCGCTTCCGTTTTTTCCATTTGCTGCCGGTAGCGGTCGCTGGCGTTGAACAGCATGAGTTCCGCCTGTCCCTGGAGCCATGAGGTCAGATGCTGGCGATATTGCCCGCGAAGCCGGGTTATGCTTTCACCTGCGGGTTTACCTGCGCGATAGAACAGCGGCGGCATCACCAGCAGGGTGAGCAGCATAATACCACCGAGGGTCAGGGCCAGAGTGACGTCCAGCACGCTCAACCCTACGGTGACGACCAGGATCACTACCAGCGCGCCTACCAGCGGTGATATGACGCGCAAATAGAGATGATCCAGGGTATCGACATCTGCAACCACCCGGTTAAGCAGCTCGCCCTGACGAAAACGCGCCAGTCCGGCGGGGGAGAGCGGCAGCAGCTTACTGAAGGTAAAGACCCGCAGGTGTTGCAGAACGCGGAAGGTGGCGTCATGGCTGACCAGACGCTCAAAGTAGCGGCCCGCGGTGCGAATAATTGCCGCGCCGCGCACGCCCGCGGCTGGCAGCATATAGTTAAAGCTGTAGATGCCCGCCACGCCAACGACGGCTGATGCCGACAGGAACCAGCCGGATAGCGTTAATAAGCCAATGCTGGCCAGCAGCGTCACGATCGCCAGCACGATACCGAGCAGCAACAGCCATTTGTGTCGTTTGTACAGCGCCAGGTAAGGCCATAATGCGCGCATTTAAATCTCCTCCTGACGATGAGCGAGCAGGGTCGCGAAGGGGCCGCCAGCGGCCGCCAGCTGCGAATAGCTGCCTTGCTCAACAATTCGACCATCCTGCATAACCCAGATCGCATCCCAGTTCGCCAGTCCTTCCAGCTGATGGGTAACCATTAGCGTGGTTTGCTGCGTTGATGCATTGGTCAGCGCCTGCATCACGCGCTGTTCGCTATGCGCGTCAAGGCTGGCGGCAGGCTCATCAAGCAGCAGCAGACGACAGGGCACCAGCAGCGCTCGTGCGACGGCGACGCGCTGAGCCTGCCCGACCGACAGTCGGCCGGCCTGATCGCCAACAGGCGTATTAATACCCTGCGGCAGAAGAGAGACGAACTCGCTAACCCAGGCTTTATCCAGCGCAAGCTGCAGCTGCGCTTCGGTGGCTTCAGGGCAGGAGAGCAGGACGTTTTCGCGCAGCGTCGCCGCGGGCAGCTGCGGATTTTGCCCGACCCAGCTCAGGAGACGACGCCAGCGGTCGGCATCCAGACTCTTTAACTCGACGCCATTGACCTTGAGCGAGCCGTCATAGGGAAGAAAACCCGTTAACGTATTCAGTAGCGAGCTTTTTCCCGAGCCGCTTTGCCCAACCAGCACCACGCGTTCACCGGCGCGCAGGGAAAAATTCAGCGGCCCGGCCAGCACTTTCCCTTCGGGAGACTTAATCAGCAGGTCGCGAGCTTCAAGGCTTACCGTTTCATCATCTTTTAATGCCTTTTCCCCACGCTCTGCCTGCGCCAGCGGCGCTTCCATAAAGGTCTTCAGGCTATCGGCGGCGCCAATCGCCTGCGCTTTCGCATGATAAAAGGTGCCTAAATCGCGCAGTGGCTGGAAAAACTCAGGAGCCAGAATCAGGGCGAGGAAACCGGACATCAACGTCACCCCGGCGCCGTAATGGCCAAAGTTGAGCTCTCCCAGATAGGAAAAACCAAAGTAAACGGCGACCAGCGCAATCGACAGCGAGGTGAAAAACTCCAGGACACCGGAGGAGAGAAACGCCAGGCGCAGCACTTCCATTGTTCGCTGGCGGAAATCCTGCGAGGCCTCGCGTATGTTGTCCGTCTCCGCTTCGCCGCGATGAAAAATACGCAGCGTTTCCATACCGCGCAGGCGATCGAGAAAATGGCCGCTTAAACGCGCCAGAGCGAGAAAGTTGCGCCGGTTGGCATCAGCCGCGCCCATTCCCACCAGCGCCATAAACAGCGGAATAAGCGGTGCGGTACCCAGCAGAATCAGCGCCGCGGCCCAGTTGATGGGGAAAATCGTGATAACAATCAGCAACGGTACAGAGGCGGCCAGCGTCATCTGCGGCAAATAGCGAGCATAGTAGTCATGCATATCGTCGATCTGCTCAAGGATCAGCGTGGCCCAGCTACCCGCAGGTTTGCCCTGTATCCACGCCGGTCCCGCCTGCTGTAAACGATCCAGAACCTGACGGCGGATCTCAAGGCGGATATGTTGACCGGCCTGAAAACCCACTCTTTCACGCAGCCAGACCACCCAGGCGCGCAGCACAAAGACCAGCACCAGTAGCGTAAAGGGCAGCAGCAGCGCCGTCGCGGGGATATTTTCCATAATCATGCGATGGAGGATCCTCGCCAGGAACCAGGCCTGGGCGACGATCAACAGGCCGCTAACGACGCCCAATACGCGGGAAATCATCAACCAGCGACGGGAGATAATGCTTTGATCTTTTAACCAACGGGTTAACTCTTGTTGACGGGTTTTATTCATTGCGCGCTTAGCAGGTGTAGTTATGAGTTTTTTGGGCACGGCAATGTTACAACGAGGCAAAAATAAAGGCGACTTTTCGTCGCCTTCTTTACCTTTGTTACTGACTTGTAAAGATTATTTGCAAGCGTCGGCTAAACCATCCAGATAGCGCTCCGCGTCCAGCGCTGCCATGCAGCCGGTACCCGCAGAAGTTATCGCCTGACGGTAGATATGATCCATCACGTCGCCGGCGGCGAAGACGCCCGGGATGCTGGTCTGGGTGGCGTTGCCGTGGATGCCGGACTGGACTTTAATGTAGCCGTTTTCCAGCTCCAGCTGACCGGCGAAAATTGCCGTGTTCGGGCTGTGGCCGATAGCCACGAACAGCCCCGCAACCTCCAGGGATTCAACGTTATCCGCATTCTGGGTATCGCGCAGACGCAAGCCGCTTACGCCCATTTGGTCGCCGGTCACTTCTTCCAGCGTACGGTGGGTGTGCAGCACGATATTGCCGCTCTCCACTTTGTCCATCAGGCGTTTGATAAGGATTTTTTCCGCGCGGAAGCCGTCACGACGGTGGATCAAATGCACTTCGGAAGCGATGTTAGACAGGTACAGCGCCTCTTCGACGGCCGTATTGCCGCCGCCGATGACGGCAACCTTCTGGTTACGATAGAAGAAACCGTCGCAGGTCGCACAGGCAGACACGCCGCGGCCCTTAAACGCTTCTTCCGAGGGAAGACCCAGATAGCGTGCTGAAGCGCCGGTGGCAATAATCAGGGCATCGCAGGTGTATTCGCCGCTGTCGCCGACCAGACGGAACGGACGGTTTTGCAGGTCGACGCTGTTGATATGATCGAAAATAATTTCGGTTTCAAATTTGGTGGCATGTTCATGCATGCGCTCCATCAGCAGCGGTCCGGTCAGATCGTTAGGATCGCCTGGCCAGTTTTCCACTTCCGTGGTGGTGGTCAGCTGACCGCCTTTTTCCATTCCGGTAATCAGTACCGGCTGCAGATTTGCGCGCGCTGCGTAGACCGCAGCGGTGTATCCCGCAGGTCCAGAACCAAGAATAAGCAGTTTACTGTGTTTGGCCGTGCCCATGAGATCCTCATAATTTATTGGCATACATGAGCTGGATTGTAGGGAATTTGTGGACGTAAAAAAAGAGCGCGGCGGTTTTGTTAACGATATGTGCAATAGAAGCTGCCGATTAATCGGCGATTTAACGAACGAAGAATATAACTAATTCTACTGTTAGCGAGACAATTATAAGAGGAAAACATGAGAATCAACTGGGGAGGATTATGAATATCTGGCATCTTGTACTAAAAATCGATGTTTTGCTTTGACAATCCCCTGTGCTTTTGCGAAAACATTCATGGAAGAAGAAAAGCAGTGTTTCGCGTGTGGCGAATTTTCATGCACGCAAATGCCATTTTTATCCGGGTTAGCGAAATCTACGCATGGTGTGGACAGACGCCATGCGTGGTGTCGGTGGCTGCCGTCAGGCAACGGGCTTCTCACGTACCCCTGGGTTACCCAACGTCGTACGGGTGATAACAGGATGGACTCTGGCAGTGAAGGCTCAGAGTCGGAACAGGAGTAGGGAAGGAATACAGAGAGACAATAATAATGGTAGATAGCAAGAAGCGCCCTGGCAAAGATCTCGACCGCATTGATCGTAATATATTGAATGAATTGCAAAAAGACGGGCGTATTTCCAACGTCGAGCTTTCTAAACGGGTGGGACTTTCTCCGACGCCTTGCCTTGAGCGCGTGCGTCGACTGGAAAGACAGGGTTTTATTCAGGGCTATACAGCGCTGCTCAACCCGCACTATCTGGATGCATCACTTCTGGTATTTGTTGAGATTACTCTGAATCGTGGCGCGCCGGATGTGTTTGAGCAATTTAACTCCGCTGTGCAAAAACTTGAAGAAATTCAAGAGTGTCATCTGGTTTCCGGGGATTTTGACTACCTGTTGAAAACCCGCGTACCGGATATGTCAGCGTATCGTAAATTACTGGGCGAGACCTTGCTGCGCCTGCCGGGCGTAAATGACACCCGTACCTATGTGGTAATGGAAGAAGTCAAGCAGAGTAATCGTCTGGTAATCAAGACGCGCTAACACGGAACAGGTGCAAAATCGATGTAGTTTGATTACACTCCTGTTAATCCATACAGCAACAGTGCCGGGGAGACCCGGCACTGTTGTCCGTTTTAGCCGAAGGCAGGAAACAGCCTGATACCTGGAGAGCCTTTCTTGAGCCAGGAATACACTGAAGACAAAGAAGTCAAATTCACAAAGCTGAGTAGCGGACGCCGGCTCCTTGAGGCGTTACTCATTCTTTGCTCCCTTTTTGCCATCTGGTTGATGGCGGCCTTACTCAGCTTTAATCCCTCGGATCCTAGCTGGTCGCAAACGGCGTGGCATGAGCCTATTCACAACATAGGCGGGACGCCGGGAGCCTGGCTTGCCGATACGCTATTTTTTATTTTTGGCGTAATGGCCTATACCATTCCGGTCATCATTATCGGCGGCTGCTGGTTTGCCTGGCGTCATCAAGAAAACGACGAGTACATCGACTATTTCGCCGTCTCGCTGCGTTTAATTGGCGCGCTGGCGCTGATCCTCACTTCCTGCGGTCTGGCGGCAATCAACGCTGATGATATCTGGTATTTCGCCTCCGGCGGCGTGATCGGCAGCCTGCTGAGCACCACCCTGCAACCGCTGCTGCACAGCAGCGGCGGCACAATCGCGCTGCTCTGCATCTGGGCGGCAGGACTGACGCTATTTACCGGCTGGTCCTGGGTTAGCATTGCTGAAAAACTCGGCGGTGCGATTCTTTCTATTCTCACGTTTGCCAGCAACCGTACCCGTCGTGACGATACCTGGGTTGATGAAGGGGAATATGAAGATGATGAAGAAGAATATGAAGATGATGAACCCGCGAAGCAGCAGGGTTCTCGACGCGCGCGAATTTTACGCAGCGCCTTAGCTCGCCGCCAGCGTCTGGCTGAGAAGTTCTCTAATCCGATGGGACGTAAGACCGATGCGGCGCTGTTCTCGGGTAAACGGATGGATGACGCCGAAGACGAGGTCCAGTACAGCGCCGGCGGTGCGCCTGTTGCCGCTGACGATGTCCTTTTTTCTGGCTCCAGCGCAGCGCGTCCGGCAAATGCTGATGATGTTCTGTTCTCCGGCGTCAGTGCGGCACGTCCCGGCGATTTTGACCCCTACGATCCTCTGTTAAACGGTCATAGCATTGCCGATCCGGTGGCTTTGGCCGCGCAGGATACCGCTGCGCCGCAGGCATGGTCTGAACCGCTGCCAGGGTATGAGGCTCAGCCGGTCTATCATCCGGAACAGGCACCGGTACAGCAGCCAGCATATCAGCCAGAACCGGCTTACCAGCCGCAGCATGCGTACCAGCCAGAACAGGCACCGGTACAGCAGCCAGCGTATCAGCCAGCACCGACTTATCAGCCGCAGCATGCG
>NZ_WCIN01000047.1:0-50473 GCF_009025755.1 Klebsiella sp. RCJ4 | reverse complement strand
GCAGCCAGCGTATCAGCCAGCACCGACTTATCAGCCGCAGCATGCGTACCAGCCGGAACAGGCCCCGGTACAGCAGCCAGCGTATCAGCCCGAACCGGCTTACCAGCCGCAGCATGCGTACCAGCCGGAACAGGCTCCGGTACAGCAGCCAGCATATCAGCCGGAACCGGCTTACCAGCCGCAGCATGCGTACCAGCCGGAACAGGCCCCGGTACAGCAGCCAGCGTATCAGCCGGAACCGGCTTACCAGCCGCAGCACGCGTACCAGCCGGAACAGGCCCCGGTACAGCAGCCTGAGCCTTACGCCGCCTCCGTTGAGCCTGAGCCTCCGCAAGAGGAGGTGAAGCCTCAGCGTCCGCCGATGTACTACTTTGAAGAAGTGGAAGAGAAACGCGCGCGTGAACGCGAGCAGCTTGCCGCATGGTATCAGCCGATTCCGGAGCCGGTCAGTCCGGTTGCGACAAAACCGATCGCGCCTCCGCCTGCTCCGGCGGCTGATGTTGCCGCGGTGAGCGCGCTGGCGGCTGGCGTCCATCAGGCCACCGGGGCGGCCTCTGCTAGCGCCGCGGCGACCTCCGTCGCATCTGCCGCATCCAGCGCCGCGCCGCTGTTTAGCCCGGCGTCGGGCGGCCCGCGAGCGCAGGTAAAAGAGGGCATAGGGCCGAAATTGCCGCGTCCAAACCGCGTTCGCGTGCCCACGCGCCGTGAGCTGGCTTCCTATGGCATTAAGCTGCCTTCGCAGCGGTTGGCTGAAGAACGTGCGCGTCAGGCAGAGCATCAGCACTATGATGACGATGCGCTGACGGACGAGGAAGTAGCAGAGCTTGAGCAGGGTGAGCTGGCGCGTCAGTTCGCGGCTGCGCAAAATCAGCGCTATGGCGATAGCTACGCTGCGGAAGAGGATGATGTAGACGAGGATTCTGCCGCTGAAGCCGAACTTGCCCGTCAGTTTGCCGCTTCCCAGCAGCAGCGCTACGCCAGCGAGCAGCCGCCGGGATCGCATCCGTTCTCTGCGGCGGATTATGAATTCTCGCCAATGAAAACGTTAGTTGATGATACGCCGAGCGAGCCTGTCTTCACGCCGTTGCCGGAAGTACAGCAGCCTGCCCCGCAGTATCAGCAGCCGGCCCAGCATTCGCAGCCCGTACAGCAGCCGATGCCGCACCAGCAGATGCCTCAGCCGCCGCAACATGCGCAGCAGCAGGCTTATCAACCCGCGCAGCAGCAGCAGCCGGTTCACCATCAGCCGATGCCGCAGCAGGCTCCTGGCAGCTATCCGCAGCAGCAGGCTCCGCAGCAGCCGATCCCGCAGCCGCAGGAAAGTCTCATTCACCCGCTGTTGATGCGCAATGGCGACAGTCGCCCGTTACAGAAGCCGACGACGCTGCTGCCCTCGCTTGACCTGCTCACGCCGCCACCGGCTGAAGTTGAGCCGATCGATACCTTTGCTCTAGAGCAAATGGCGCGTCTGGTTGAAGCTCGTCTGGCCGATTTCCGCATTAAAGCCGATGTGGTGAACTACTCACCTGGCCCGGTTATTACCCGCTTTGAGCTTAACCTGGCGCCGGGCGTGAAAGCGGCGCGCATTTCTAACCTGTCGCGCGATCTGGCCCGTTCTCTGTCCACTGCGGCGGTTCGCGTGGTGGAAGTGATCCCGGGTAAACCCTACGTTGGCCTGGAGCTGCCTAACAAAAAGCGCCAGACCGTTTACCTGCGCGAAGTGCTGGATAATGCGAAATTCCGCGATAATCCTTCACCGCTCACGGTGGTCCTCGGGAAAGACATCGCGGGTGAACCTGTCACTGCCGATCTGGCGAAGATGCCGCACCTGCTGGTGGCGGGTACCACCGGTTCCGGTAAATCCGTTGGGGTCAACGCCATGATCCTCAGCATGCTCTATAAAGCGCAGCCGGAAGACGTGAAATTCATCATGATTGACCCGAAAATGCTCGAGCTGTCGGTCTATGAGGGAATACCGCATCTGTTAACGGAAGTCGTGACGGATATGAAAGACGCGGCCAATGCTTTGCGCTGGAGCGTTAACGAGATGGAGCGTCGGTATAAACAGATGTCTGCGCTGGGCGTACGTAATCTCGCGGGTTATAACGAGAAGATTGCTGAAGCCGCACGTATGGGACGGCCCATTCCGGATCCTTACTGGAAGCCTGGCGACAGTATGGATGCGACGCATCCGGTACTGAAAAAAGAGCCTTACATCGTGGTGCTGGTGGACGAGTTTGCCGACCTGATGATGACCGTCGGCAAGAAAGTGGAAGAGCTGATTGCGCGCCTGGCGCAGAAAGCGCGCGCCGCGGGGATCCACCTGGTGCTGGCGACCCAGCGACCGTCGGTTGACGTTATCACCGGCCTGATTAAAGCCAACATCCCGACGCGTATCGCCTTTACCGTATCGAGTAAAATTGACTCGCGTACTATCCTTGACCAGGGCGGTGCGGAATCACTGCTGGGAATGGGCGATATGCTCTACTCCGCGCCTAACTCGACGATCCCTGTGCGCGTCCACGGCGCTTTTGTACGCGACGAGGAAGTTCACGCGGTCGTTCAGGACTGGAAGGCGCGCGGGCGTCCGCAGTATGTCGATGGCATTACCTCCGATAGCGAAAGCGAAGGCGGCGGCGGTGGCTACGAGGGCGGTGAAGAGCTCGATCCGCTGTTCGATCAGGCCGTCAACTTTGTGACGGAAAAACGCAAAGCCTCCATATCTGGGGTTCAGCGTCAGTTCCGCATTGGCTATAACCGCGCCGCGCGTATCATTGAGCAAATGGAAGCTCAGGGGATCGTGAGCGAGCAGGGGCATAACGGTAACCGTGAAGTGCTGGCGCCGCCGCCTTTCGAGTAACCGCAAAGTTGGGTAAATAAGTGAAAATCAGCCTGTTCTGCTGTTTTACGGCCGTTGGCCGTTCTACATTAGCAGCAGACCAGGCTCCCGCGTCGGGAGTGACGCACATTAAGGAATAACAATGAAAAAACTCGCAATCACCTGTGCATTACTGTCCAGTTTTGTCGTCAGTCAGGTATGGGCGGATGCCGCCAGCGATTTAAAAAGCCGCCTTGATAAAGTGAGCAGCTTCCACTCCAGCTTTACGCAGAAAGTGACGGACGGCAGCGGTAATGCCGTGCAGGACGGGCAGGGGGACCTGTGGGTCAAGCGGCCTAATCTGTTCAACTGGCATATGACCCAGCCGGATGAAAGCGTGCTGGTGTCCGACGGCAAAACGCTGTGGTTTTACAACCCGTTTGTTGAGCAGGCTACCGCTACCTGGCTGAAAGATGCGACCAGCAACACGCCGTTTATGCTGATTGCCCGCAATCAGGCCAGCGACTGGCAGAACTACAACATTAAGCAGAACGGTGACGATTTTGTTCTGACGCCGAAAAACGGCAGCGGTAATCTGAAGCAGTTCACCATCAACGTGGGTCGCGACGGTACGATTCATCAGTTCAGCGCCGTGGAACAGGACGATCAACGCAGCAGCTATCAGCTGAAATCGCAACAAAATGGTGCTGTGGATGCATCTAAGTTCACCTTCACGCCGCCGCAAGGGGTTACGGTGGACGATCAACGTAAATAGAGGCGAACGTGAGCAACCTGTCGCTCGATTTTTCCGATAACGCGTTTCAACCTCTGGCCGCCCGTATGCGGCCAGAAAATTTAGCGCAGTACATTGGTCAGCAGCACCTGCTGGCGCCGGGTAAACCCTTACCGAGGGCGATTGAGGCCGGGCATCTACACTCGATGATCCTCTGGGGGCCGCCCGGGACAGGAAAAACCACCCTGGCCGAAGTGATTGCGCGCTATGCCAGCGCCGACGTTGAACGTATCTCAGCGGTGACCTCCGGGGTGAAAGAGATCCGCGAGGCCATTGAACGCGCGCGCCAAAACCGCAACGCGGGTCGCCGCACGATCCTGTTTGTCGACGAAGTGCACCGTTTCAATAAAAGCCAGCAGGACGCCTTTCTGCCGCATATTGAAGACGGGACCATCACCTTTATCGGCGCGACGACGGAAAATCCCTCCTTTGAACTCAATTCCGCGCTGTTATCCCGCGCGCGCGTTTATCTGCTCAAGTCGCTGACCAGCGACGACATCGAGCAGGTGCTCAACCAGGCGATGAGCGACAAAACGCGCGGCTACGGCGGGCAAAATATCGTCCTGCCGGACGAGACGCGCAAGGCCATCGCTGACCTTGTCAACGGCGATGCGCGCCGGGCGCTGAATACGCTGGAAATGATGGCCGATATGGCCGAAGCCGACGCCTCCGGCAATCGCGTGCTGAAAGTTGAGCTGCTGACTGAAATTGCCGGTGAGCGCAGCGCGCGTTTCGACAACAAAGGCGATCGCTTTTACGATTTAATCTCCGCGCTGCACAAATCGGTTCGCGGCAGCGCCCCGGACGCCGCCCTCTACTGGTACGCGCGGATTATTACCGCCGGCGGCGATCCGCTCTACGTTGCCCGCCGCTGCCTGGCGATTGCCTCGGAAGATGTCGGCAACGCCGATCCGCGCGCGATGCAGGTTGCGATCTCCGCCTGGGACTGCTTTACCCGTGTCGGACCGGCGGAAGGCGAACGGGCGATTGCACAGGCCATTGTTTATCTTGCCTGTGCGCCCAAAAGCAACGCGGTTTACACCGCGTTTAAAGCGGCAATGGCCGACGCCCGCGAACGTCCCGATTACGACGTCCCGGTTCATTTGCGCAATGCCCCAACGAAGCTGATGAAAGAGATGGGCTACGGGCAAGAGTATCGCTATGCTCACGATGAACCGAATGCTTATGCCGCCGGGGAGCAGTACTTCCCGCAGGAAATGGCGCAAACGCGCTATTATAAGCCGACAAACCGGGGGCTGGAGGGCAAAATAGGCGAAAAGCTCGCCTGGTTAACCGAACAGGATCAAAATAGCCCGATAAAACGCTACCGATAATTGAGGCGTTGCGGTAAGGTTGTCACACTATTTCCGTGGTCGCGCTCTGCGGCCATTTTTCTTTTATTAATTCGATAAGCACAGGATAAGCATGCTCGATCCCAATCTGCTGCGTACCGAGCCAGACGCAGTCGCAGAAAAACTGGCACGCCGGGGCTTTAAGCTGGATGTAGATAAACTTCGCGCTCTGGAAGAGCGTCGTAAAGTTCTGCAGGTTCAAACTGAAAACCTGCAGGCGGAGCGCAACTCCCGATCGAAATCCATTGGCCAGGCGAAAGCGCGCGGGGAAGATATTGAGCCATTACGCCTGGAAGTGAACAAACTCGGCGAGCAGCTTGATGCCGCTAAGACCGAGCTGGACGCGCTGCTGGCGGAGATCCGCGATATCGCGCTGGCTATCCCTAATATCCCGCACGACGACGTTCCGGCCGGTCGCGACGAAAACGACAACGTTGAAGTCAGCCGCTGGGGAACCCCGCGTGAGTTCGATTTTGACGTTCGCGATCACGTCACGCTGGGCGAAATGCATGGAGGGCTGGATTTTGCCGCCGCCGTGAAGCTGACCGGTTCTCGCTTTGTGGTCATGAAGGGCCAGCTGGCACGCCTGCATCGCGCGCTGGCGCAGTTTATGCTGGATCTGCATACCGAACAGCACGGCTACAGCGAAAACTACGTCCCGTATCTGGTTAACCAGGACACGCTGTACGGTACCGGTCAGCTGCCGAAATTCGCCGGCGACCTGTTCCATACTCGTCCGCTGGAAGAAGAAGCCGACAGCAGCAACTACGCGCTGATCCCGACGGCGGAAGTTCCGCTGACCAACCTGGTTCGCGATGAAATCATTGATGAAGACGATCTGCCGATCAAAATGACCGCGCATACGCCGTGCTTCCGCTCTGAAGCCGGATCTTACGGTCGCGATACCCGCGGTCTGATCCGTATGCACCAGTTCGACAAAGTCGAGATGGTGCAGATTGTACGTCCGGAAGATTCCATGGCGGCGCTGGAGGAGATGACTGGCCACGCCGAGAAAGTGCTGCAGCTGCTGGGTCTGCCGTATCGTAAAGTGGCTCTGTGCACGGGCGATATGGGCTTCAGCGCATGCAAAACCTACGATCTGGAAGTGTGGGTGCCGGCGCAGAATACCTATCGTGAGATCTCTTCCTGCTCCAACGTCTGGGATTTCCAGGCGCGTCGCATGCAGGCACGCTGCCGCAGCAAATCTGACAAGAAAACTCGCCTCGTACACACGCTGAACGGTTCTGGCCTGGCGGTTGGACGTACGCTGGTCGCGGTGATGGAAAACTATCAGCAGGCGGATGGTCGCATCGAGATCCCGGAAGTTCTGCGTCCGTATATGCGCGGCCTTGAATTTATCGGCTGATTTTTCAACGCTCTTCTCAAAAGCGCCTGCGGGCGCTTTTTTTTTACCCCCTTCTTGATACCGGGCAATAATCGCCTTCGCGATTACGAAGATACTCCCTTTGGATTAAACAGGATAAAAAACTAATAAAGGTTAATTTCTTTGTATATATAACTATATAACGGCATTAAGTTAATTGTGAGCAACCAAAGCGAGTATCTATGAAAACCAAAACCTCCGATGCTTTACTGGCTGCTGAGGTGAGCCGGCGTGGTTTAATGAAAACCACGGCGATTGGCGGGCTGGCGATGGCCAGCAGCGCTTTTACCTTACCCTTCACGCGCATTGCCCAAGCCGCAGATAACCTCAATCCCGCCAGCGAAACGGTCACCTGGAGCGCCTGTACGGTGAACTGCGGCAGCCGCTGCCCGCTGCGGATGCATGTGGTGGGTGGTGAGATAAAATATGTTGAAACGGACAATACCGGCGACGATAGCTACGACGGTCTGCATCAGGTTCGCGCCTGTCTGCGCGGCCGCTCGATGCGTCGACGCGTCTACAACCCGGACCGCCTGAAATATCCGATGAAGCGCGTGGGCAAACGCGGCGAGGGCAAATTCGAGCAAATCAGCTGGGAAGAAGCGTTTGATACTATCGCCAGCAATATGCAGCGCCTGATAAAAGAGTACGGTAATGAGTCCATCTATCTGAACTACGGAACGGGAACCCTCGGCGGAACCTTGACTCGCTCATGGCCACCGGGGAAAACCCTGATTGCCCGCCTGATGAACTGCTGCGGCGGCTATCTCAACCACTATGGCGACTACTCCACCGCGCAAATTGCCGCGGGACTGAACTACACCTACGGCGGCTGGGCCGATGGCAATAGCCCGTCGGATATCGAAAACAGCAAACTGGTGGTGCTGTTTGGCAATAACCCCGGGGAAACCCGCATGAGCGGCGGCGGGGTGACCTACTACCTGGAACAGGCGCGGGAGAAATCTAACGCCAGGCTGATTATTATCGATCCACGCTATACCGATACCGGCGCCGGACGCGAAGACGAGTGGATCCCTATCCGCCCGGGAACCGATGCTGCGCTGGTCTCCGCGCTGGCGTGGGTGATGATTAACGAGAACCTCGTTGACCAGCCTTTCCTCGACAAGTACTGCGTAGGCTATGACGAGAAAACGCTGCCGGAAGGGGCGCCGGCCAATGGCCACTATAAGGCCTATATTCTCGGTCAGGGCAAAGACGGTATCGCGAAGACCCCTGAGTGGGCATCGACGATTACCGGCATTCCCCAGGCGCGTATCGTGCAGCTAGCGCGCGAAATCGCCAGCGCTAAACCTGCCTATATTTCTCAGGGCTGGGGCCCACAGCGCCATGCCAACGGTGAGCTGGTCTCCCGCGCGATTTCCATGCTGGCAATCTTAACCGGCAACGTCGGGATTAACGGCGGCAATACCGGCGCGCGTGAAGGTTCTTACTCCCTGCCTTTTGAACGTATGCCGACGCTGGATAATCCGGTGGAAACCAGTATTTCCATGTTTATGTGGACCGATGCGATTGAGCGCGGGACGGAAATGACCGCGCTGCGCGACGGCGTGCGCGGCAAAGATAAGCTCGACGTGCCTATTAAAATGGTCTGGAACTATGCCGGTAACTGCCTGGTCAACCAGCATTCAGAGATTAACCGTACCCATGACATCCTTCAGGATGACAAGAAGTGCGAGATGATTGTGGTCATTGATTGCCATATGACCTCCTCGGCGAAATATGCCGATATTCTGCTGCCGGACTGTACGGCTTCGGAGCAGATGGATTTTGCCCTCGATGCCTCCTGCGGCAACATGTCATACGTGATTTTTGCCGATCGGGCCATCAAGCCGCGTTTTGAATGCAAAACCATCTATGAGATGACCACGGAGCTGGCGAAGCGCATGGGCGTTGAGCAACGTTTCACCGAAGGCCGCTCTCAGGAAGAGTGGCTGCGTCACCTCTATGAGCAATCCCGTAAAGCGATCCCGGCGCTGCTGCCGTTTGATGAATTCCGCAAGCAGGGAATCTTCAAACAGCGCGATCCGGAAGGCCACCACGTTGCCTATAAAGCTTTCCGCGAAGATCCCGTCGCCAATCCGCTCACGACGCCGTCAGGGAAAATTGAAATCTACTCTGCGCAGCTGGCGGAAATTGCCGCGACCTGGGAGCTGAAAGAAGAGGATGTTATCGATCCGCTGCCGATATACAGCCCTGGGTTTGAAAACTATGACGATCCGCTGGCGAAAAAGTATCCGCTGCAGCTGACCGGTTTTCACTATAAAGCCCGCACGCACTCCACCTACGGCAACGTTGACATACTGAAAGCCGCCTGCCGTCAGGAGATGTGGATCAACCCGCTTGATGCACAGAAGCGCGGTATCGCCAATGGCGATCGGATCCGCATTTTTAACGATCGCGGTGAAGTGCATATCGAGGCCAAAGTGACCCCGCGCATGATACCGGGCGTGGTCGCGCTGGGTGAGGGGGCCTGGTATAACCCGGACGCAGGCCGCGTGGATCAGGCTGGCTGCATTAACGTGCTGACCACCCAACGCCCGTCGCCGCTGGCGAAAGGCAATCCATCGCATAGCAACCTCGTCCAGGTTGAAAAGCTGTAAGGAGTAACCGATGACAACTCAATATGGATTTTTTATTGATTCCGCCCGTTGCACCGGTTGCAAAACCTGCGAACTGGCTTGTAAAGACTATAAAAATCTCACGCCGGAAGTGAGCTTCCGTCGTATCTACGAATACGCCGGCGGCGACTGGCAGGAGGATAACGGCGTCTGGCAGCAAAACGTCTTTGCCTATTACCTCTCTATTGCCTGCAACCATTGTGAGGATCCGGCCTGCACCAAAGTTTGCCCGAGCGGCGCGATGCATAAACGTGAAGATGGCTTTGTCGTTGTCGATGAAGATGTCTGTATCGGCTGTCGCTATTGCCATATGGCCTGCCCGTACGGCGCGCCGCAGTACAATGCGACAAAAGGTCATATGACCAAATGCGACGGCTGCCACGAGCGCGTCGCCGACGGCAAAAAGCCGATTTGCGTGGAATCTTGCCCGCTGCGCGCGTTAGATTTCGGCCCGATTGAAGAGCTGCGCCAAAAACACGGCCAGCTGGCCGCCGTTGCGCCGCTGCCTTCGGCCCACTTCACTAAACCGAGTATCGTGATTAAACCTAACGCCAACAGCCGACCGTGTGGAGATACCACCGGCTACCTGGCCAACCCAAAGGAGGTGTGAGATGGGGAGTGGATGGCATGAATGGCCGCTGATTGTTTTCACGGTCTTTGGTCAGTGCGTGGTGGGCGGCTTTATTGTGCTAGCTCTGGCGCTAATGAAAGGCGACTTATCGCGTGAACAGCAGCAGCGCGTCGTGTGGAGCATGTTTGGCCTGTGGGTGCTGATGGGCGTGGGCTTTATTGCCTCAACCCTGCATCTTGGGTCGCCCATGCGCGCGTTTAACTCGCTCAATCGCGTAGGCGCCTCGTCGCTCAGTAACTAAATCGCCAGCGGGGCGCTTTTCTTCGCCGTCGGCGGCATTGGCTGGCTGCTGGCGGTGGTCAATAAGCTACCGGCGGGGCTGCGTCATTTCTGGCTGGTCATTACCATGGTGCTGGGGATTATCTTCGTCTGGATGATGGTCCGCGTCTATAACACTATTGATACGGTACCCACCTGGTATACGGTCTGGACGCCGCTTAGCTTCTTCCTGACGATGTTTATCGGCGGTCCGCTGCTGGGATATCTGCTGCTGCGCGTTGCCGATGTCAACGGCTGGGCGATGCGCCTGCTGCCGGCGGTGACCCTGCTGGCGCTGGTGATTAGCGCCATCGTGGTGCTGATGCAAGGCAGCGAGCTGGCGACAATCCATAGCTCTATTCAGCAGGCCTCGGCGCTGGTGCCGGCCTACGGCTCGCTGATGGCGTGGCGCCTGGTTGCGCTGGCGTTGGCGCTGGTCTGCTGGATTGCCCCCCAGCTCAAAGGCTACCAGCCTGCGCTGCCGATGCTGGGGCTGGCTTTTGTGCTGGTGCTGATCGGTGAGACGATCGGCCGCGGCGTCTTCTACGGCCTGCATATGACCGTTGGAATGGCAATCGCCAGCTAATCGCCCTTTATCGCGCCAGAAACCCTTATTCTGGCGCGATAAAAAGTGCGGTCGATTCATGAAATATTTCTACCGATATTCCCACCGCTATTTTCCAATAAATTAATAAAAACAATGGAATAATATAAATAGCTATTCTGTTGTCGATCCGCTGGATAAAAAACTTCTATCGTTCCCCCGCAAACCGCGTCACGCCTGATTTCAGGCGGATTGACAATGTTTGCAGCAGTGGCATGATGCGCACGAAATCTGAACTCCATCACGGTTTATATCCATGACCATCTACACCCGGCCAGTGCAAATGCTGCTCTGTGGCCTGCTTTTGTTGACCCTGGCGATAGCGGTTTTAAATACGCTCGTCCCGCTTTGGCTCGCCCATGAAAATATGCCGACCTGGCAGGTCGGGATGATGGGCTCGTCCTATTTTACCGGTAATCTGGTGGGAACATTGCTTGCCGGATGGGTAATTAAGCGTCTGGGCTTTAACCGCAGCTATTACCTGGCATCGGTTATTTTTGCCGTGGGCTGCGTGGGTCTTGGTATTACGCTGGGCTTCTGGAGCTGGTTCAGCTGGCGCTTTATCGCCGGCGTCGGCTGCGCGATGATTTGGGTGGTGGTGGAGAGCGCGCTGGTCTGTAGCGGCACTTCGCGGAGCCGGGGTCGCCTGCTGGCGGCGTATATGATGATTTATTACGTCGGCACGGTGCTGGGCCAGTTAATGGTCAGCAAGCTGCCGACGGATCTGATGAGCGTTCTGCCGTGGGTGACGGCGCTGGCGCTGGCGGCCATTCTGCCGCTGCTGTTTGCTCGCGTGGCGACTCAGGCCGATGAGCCGCACGAACCGGCGCGTATCTGGCCAATGTTAAGGCTGCGTCAGGCCCGCCATGGCGTCAACGGCTGCATTATTTCCGGCATTGTGCTCGGTTCGCTGTATGGCCTGATGCCGCTGTGGCTCAACCACCAGGGCGTTAGCGATTCCGGCATCGGCTTCTGGATGGCGGTGATGGTGAGCGCAGGTATCGTGGGGCAGTGGCCGATTGGCCGGCTCGCCGATCGCTACGGCCGTCTGCTGGTCCTGCGCGTTCAGGTGTTTGTGGTGATTCTCGGCTGTCTGGCGATGTTAAGCCAGGCCGCAATGGCGCCCGCGCTGTTCGTGCTGGGCGCTTCCGGCTTCACGCTCTATCCGGTGGCTATGGCCTGGGCCTGCGAAAAAGTTGAGCGTCATCAGCTGGTGGCGATGAACCAGGCGCTGTTAATGAGCTATACCGTGGGCAGCCTGCTTGGGCCGACGCTGACCGCCATGCTGATGCAGAACTTCTCTGACAATCTGTTGTTTATCATGATTGCCAGCGTGTCATTCATCTACCTGCTGACGCTGCTGCGCAAAGCGGGGCACCATCCTACGCCGGTGGCGCACGCCTGATTTTTCAGAACATAGCCAGGGCATGTCCCTGGCTATGGATTAATGCGACGCAAGAAGCGCAATAAACTGTGCCCGGTTTTGCACCATGCTGTATCGCTGAAGTCTCTCCCCCTCATCCAGCCAGCAGACTAACCGCTGGATGGTCTGGATATGCTGTTCACTATCGGCCGCCGCCAGTACGACTATCAGCCGAATGCCGGGATGCTCCGGAAAATCAACGGCCTCGCTACAGCAAAGCAGCGAAAGCGCGCTGTTTCTGCTCAGCACGCCGGCTTCCGGACGCGCGTGCGGTAGCGCAAACGCCGGGCTCAATATATACCAGGGGCCATCCTGCTCCGTGGCGCTGATAATAGCCCTGGCATAGCCCCCGGTGATTTTTCCCTGCTCCTCAAGCGGGCGGCAGGCGAGATGAACGGCGCTGCGCCAGCTCAGGCAGTCGCTGGTGAACTGACAGGCGGAAAATAGCCTCTCTTCCATAAACGTTCCCTTAAGCGCGAGCCGACCGCCAACTGACCGGCTCGCCTGGTGGTTAGCGTAGCGCGTTAAACAGCGCGTCTCCCGAGATGCCATATTTCGCTTTTAGCTGCCTGCTATTACCCGATTCGGTAAATGTGTCCTGCGTTCCCAGACGCGTAAGGCGCGCCGGATGTGCCTTTTGCGCCAGGGTTTCCGCGATCAGGCCGCCGAGGCCGCCGTTGACGGTGTGATTTTCAAGCGTAGCGATAAGCGGGCAGCCTTCGACCAGCCGATAAAATGCCTGCTGGTTGAAGGGTTTGACGGTTGCAACGTGAATAAGCTTGCCCTTTTTGCCGCTGGCGAGCAGCTTTTCATAGCCGTCGGTAGCCTGTTCCAGTACCGTTCCTTCAAACAGAATCGCAAAATCCGTGCCGCTGTCGGCGATGGCGGCGATATCGCTGACCCGCGGAACGACGCTTTTGTCGCGAACCGGCATCGGCTCGCGCGCCACGCGAATATAAACGGGTCCCTTTATTTTTGCCGCCTGCTCGAAGGCCTCGGCGATTTCTTCCGCATCTGCCGGGGTCAGGACGGTTAACCCCGGAAGGACGCGGGTCAGCGCTAAATCCTCCAGCGCATGGTGTGAAGCGCCGTCCGGGCCATCATCCATACCGGGGTGGCTACCGACGAGTTTGATGTTGGCTTTGGCATAGCACGCCTGCCGCAGCTGGGTCCAGGCGGTGCCGGTGACGAACATCGCAAAGTTAACATAGAAGGGCATAAAGCCTTCCAGCGCCTGGCCGGCCGCGAAGCTCATGGCGGAACCTTCCGCAATGCCCATTTCGAAAAAGGCCTCAGGATAGACGGCCTGAAACTGGTCGGTACGGGTAGAGCTGGCTAAATCGCTGTCGATAACAACAACGGGATAGCCCTTTTCTTTTAGCGCAATCAGGGCATGCCCGATCTCATCACGGGGTGCTTTCATCACTGTAACTCCTCCATCGCCTGCTGAAATTGTTCTTTGCTCGGGGTTTTTGAGTGCCAGTCGCCGTTGTTTTCCATATAGCTGACGCCGGAACCTTTGGTGGTGCGCGCCACGATGGCGACAGGTTTACCTTTCAGGTGACGGGATAGCATCAGGGTATCGGCAACCTGATGCATATCATTGCCGTTGTGCAGTTCCAGTACATGCCAGCCAAAGCTGCGGATTTTGTCCGCCAGCGGCTCGAGATTAACGACGTCATTGACCGGATCGTGGGAAGAGAAGCCGTTGTAATCGATGATGGCGACCAGATTATCCATTTTCATATGCCCGGCCTGCTGTAAGGTTTCCCAGATTTGGCCTTCATGCATTTCGCCATCGCCAACGATGGCAAATACCCGGTGCGGATCGTTGCGCCGCTTTTTGGCGGCCGCCATACCAAAAGCAATCGACAGCCCCTGACCCAGCAGTCCGGTTGTCGCATCGACTTCCGGCAGCGACTTAATGCTCGGGTGCCCCTGCAGGCGCGAGTTGATCTGTCGGAACGTATTGAACTCGCTGCGCTCGATCTTGCCTTGTTGATACAGCATGGCGTACTGCGCGGCGACGGCGTGGCCTTTACTCATCACCACGCGCGAGCGGGGGAAGGCGGCCAGATCGACTTCCTGGTAATAGAGCCAGGTAAGCACGTCGATTATCGACAGCGCCCCGCCCGGATGGCCAATTCCGGACTCGTAAATCATGGTGACGATCTCGCGGCGGGCGGCAAGCGCGTGGGATTTCAGTTCATCAATGTTCATGTTCATTCCTTCTTAGGGCAGCATTTTACCGATGTAGTACACGACCAGACCCAGAGCGACGAAGTCGGTTTCCGGGAAGCTGGTGCCTGAAAGACCGACGGATTCCATAATCGGGTAAATCAGCGCCGGGCCGATGCCGATCAGGATCCCGGTGATAAAGCTTCCGGCAATCGCGCCTTTCCAGCCGCCGGAGGCATTACCAAATACCGCTGCGGTCGCGCCAATGAAGAAGTAGGGAATGGCTACCGGGATAATCACGGTTTGGCCAAGGATCGCCAGAAAGCCCATCACCACCAGCCCGCCGACAAACGAAGAGATAAACCCCAGCACGGTGGCGGTCGGGGCGTAGGGGAAGACCACCGGGCAGTCGAGCGCGGGTTTGGCGTTAGGAATAAACTTCTCCGAGATGCCGAGGAAGGCCGGAACAATTTCTGACAGCAGCAGGCGTACGCCGGTAATGATGATGTACAGCGAAGCGGTAAAGGTCAGAGACTGAAAGAGCGGGTAAACCAGCCAGTGCATCCCGCCTGCCGCTGCGGTGACCGCGGCTTTTCCGGCAGCGAGCGCGGCGATGTAGTAGAAGATGCTCACCGAGATCGACACCGAGACGATGTAATCTTTAAAGATCCCCAGCCAGCCGGGAAGATTCAGCTTTTCGGTGGATTGTTTCGGATCGCCGACCTTTGCGCCAATCCAGCCGGAGGCGGCGTAGGCCAGCGTGACGTAGTGCCCCATCGCGATCTCATCATTACCGGTTATCTTTCGCATCCACGGCTGCGCAATGGCCGGATAGAGGCAGGCGGCGAGACCCAGCAGCACGGAGCCGACAATGATGGTCGTCATGTCGCTGTAGCCCAGCGCCTTCAGCGTTACGGTAAGCAGCGCGGAGAGATAAAGATTATGTTGCCCGGTAAGAAAGATATATTTAAACGGCGTCACGCGGGCAAAAAACAGGTTCCAGCCAAAACCAATCACCATGATCAGCGACACGCACATGGCGAATTTGGTTTGCGCCAGTCCGGTTAGCGCTTCTGCCAGCGGCATGACGCCCTTCAGGCCAAAGCCATCGCTGAATAAGGTCTGAAAGTTACCCAGGGAAGTGACTGCCAGACCGGCGCCGCCGGCAAAAACCAGAAAGCCGACGATGGTTTTGAAGGTGCCGGAAAGGACTTTTTCAATCGGCTTGCGTTGGATTAACAGGCCGATTAATGCAATAAAGCCAACTAAAAGTGGGGTTACGCCCAGAATGTCGAATACAATAAATCTGAGGAAATCCATATTGCCTCCGGGAGAGGTTAGTTGCTTTGAACGATGTCGGTGAGCGCAGACTCCATCTCTTCACTGTTCATCAGGTCGGTGATGCCGACCGCTCTGAATCCGGCGGCTTCGACTTCGTCGGTGAGATCGCGCATAGTGATGACAAAATCAATATCTCGCCAGGTGCGTAACCCTGAGAGGACGTCATGCTCCAGCTCGATATTCCAGCCGTGCTTGTCGATGATTTTTTGTGCTTTGATTTTGAGTATTAAGGAGCTGCCCATACCGGTACGACAGACTATGAGACCTTTCATTCGATGTTTTCCTGTTTGTAAAAATAATTATTTTTATTTATTTGTATGAGATAATAATTATTATCTTTGCAGCAGGACGAAAGATGTGACTGTGTTTGCATTTTGAGCAAATAAGGCAAAACATGAGCCAGATAGACAATAACTTGTTGATAAACATAAGAAACGGAGCTTCAGGGCTAAGCCCGATACTGGAGAAAGTTGGCCGTTTTATTACGGAAAATCCTGACTTTGTGATGCGTCACACGATTTCAGAACTGGCCGACTCCATTGATACCAGTGAGGGGAGTATCACCCGTTTTTGTCGGGCCTTTGGTTTTAAAGGTTTCTCGGATTTCAGAACCGCGCTGGCGATGGAGCAGGGCGCCGCGCGCTCGGAAGACCACGGTATCAACGAGAGCGAAGAGATTGCGCCGGTGCTGGCGAGCATTCGCGACAGTAATGCCATTGTCGATAACCAGGAGCTGAAAGCCGCGGCCGACTGGCTTAACACCCTGAACAGCATTGCTATTTATGCCGTGGGCACGGCGGTGCCGGTGGCGTTGTTCCTGCAGATGAATTTAATCAATATGGGTAAGGCGGCCAGCTTTATCGATCGCTCCTATCCGGCGGCGATGCCGCTGCTGGCTGACAGTCAAAAAACCGGCATCATCGTCGTTCACAGCGAACAGGCATCGGCGGATATGATGCAGGCCCTGTCGCTGGCAAAGCAGCAGGGCGTTAAAATTTTATCGCTGACCCGCGGGACGTTTGCGCCGCTGGCCCGTTTATCTGACTGGAATCTTCAGGCGGCGGTAGCTTTACAGGGGGAAGGGGAGTCGGGGTTTGCGGAAATCGCCGGCGCAATGATGGTGGCCGACCGGATCCTCAGCGCGCTGGAAGAGCAGGATGAACGCTATGCGGAATACCGAAAAGCGCATCAGAAGCGCATTTTTTCGATTGAGAGCGTGGCGAATAAGCTGTCGGAATATTTTATGTCCTGACTCTGATTTTGTTGGGGAAACACCCGGTAGCGCAATCTCTACCGGGTGGGGATTTTAGTACATCACTTTATGACCGTACTGTTCCAGAATGCCCTTCACGCGTTCCATGGTCTCTTTCTTTGGCGGATGGACGCCGTCCAGCTTGTACTCTTCGCCCATGGCTACCCATTTGTGCTTGCCCAGCTCGTGGTACGGCAGCAGTTCGATTTTCTCAACGTTGCCCATGTCACGAGTAAACTCACCCAGGCGATGCGCGGAATCATCATCGTCGGACCAGCCCGGAACCACAACGTAGCGGATCCAGACGTTGATGTTTTTGTTTGACAGGTAACGGGCAAACTCCAGCGTCCGATGGTTAGAGACGCCTACCAGATTCTGGTGAATTTCATCATTCATTTGCTTGAGATCGAGCATCACCAGATCGGTGACTTCCAGCAGTTCATCAATAACCGGATCGTAGCGGCGCACAAAGCCGTTGGTATCGAGACAGGTATGAATACCTTCTTTCTTACAGGCGCGGAACCAGTCGCGAACAAATTCGGCCTGCAGGATAGCCTCGCCGCCGGATGCCGTCACGCCGCCGCCGGAAGCGTTCATAAAGTGGCGATAGGTCACCACCTCTTTCATCAGCTCTTCAACGGTAATCTCTTTGCCGCCGTGGGTATCCCAGGTATCGCGGTTGTGGCAATAGAGGCAGCGCATCAGGCAGCCCTGGAAGAAGGTGATAAAGCGGATCCCCGGGCCATCGACGGTGCCACAGGATTCAAAGGAGTGAATGCGACCAATTGTTGACATTGCGGTGATATCTCCGAATTTGGCCCATCCGGGGCCTATGTAGATGCACAGCTCAAAGGCTATGTCGAGTCTGTTTTGGCTGTTATCCATAAAGTATAGACAGCAGACAAAAGAGACTGGGGCAGGATGATATTGCTAAAAAGGC
This sequence comes from Klebsiella sp. RCJ4, assembly GCF_009025755.1. Classification (NCBI taxonomy): domain Bacteria; kingdom Pseudomonadati; phylum Pseudomonadota; class Gammaproteobacteria; order Enterobacterales; family Enterobacteriaceae; genus Klebsiella; species Klebsiella sp. RCJ4. Next base: position 32,860 of record NZ_WCIN01000047.1, on the reverse strand, counting down.
CCCACTTGCGTGGAGCCTTTATTGTACGCTTTTTACAGTACGATTTCAGTCAATACCATTACATGGTCTGAGTGAAGGTACGAGTAATAACGTCCTGCTGCTGTTCTTTCGTCAGGGAGTTAAAACGTACTGCGTAGCCGGATACGCGGATGGTCAGCTGCGGATATTTTTCCGGGTTTTCCATCGCGTCGAGCAGCATTTCGCGGTTCATAACGTTGACGTTCAGATGCTGACCGCCTTCGATGGACGCTTCGTGGTGGAAGTAACCATCCATCAGGCCGGCGAGGTTAGTTTTACGAACTTCGTCGTCTTTACCCAGCGCGTTCGGCACGATAGAGAAGGTGTAAGAAATACCATCTTTCGCGTAAGCAAACGGCAGTTTCGCAACGGAGGTCAGAGAGGCAACAGCACCTTTCTGGTCACGGCCGTGCATCGGGTTAGCACCTGGTCCGAACGGAGCGCCAGCGCGACGACCGTCAGGGGTGTTACCGGTTTTCTTACCATACACAACGTTAGAGGTGATGGTCAGAACGGACTGAGTCGGGATAGCGTTGCGGTAGGTGTGCAGTTTCTGAATTTTCTTCATGAAACGTTCAACCAGGTCAACGGCCATATCATCGACGCGAGAGTCGTTGTTACCAAACTGCGGGTATTCGCCTTCGATTTCGAAGTCGACAGCCAGACCGTTTTCGTCACGAATCGGTTTAACTTTCGCATATTTGATTGCAGACAGGGAGTCAGCCGCAACGGACAGACCTGCGATACCACATGCCATGGTGCGGATAACATCACGGTCGTGCAGCGCCATCAGGGAAGCTTCGTAGCTGTACTTGTCGTGCATGTAGTGGATGATGTTCAGCGCAGTGACGTACTGTTTAGCCAGCCAGTCCATGAAGTGATCCATGCGGTCCATCACTTCGTCGAAGTTCAGAACGTCGCCTTTGATCGGTTCAGATTTAGGACCAACCTGCATTTTCAGTTTTTCATCAACGCCGCCGTTGATTGCGTACAGCATGGTTTTCGCCAGGTTAGCACGCGCGCCGAAGAACTGCATTTGCTTACCAACAACCATCGGGCTTACGCAGCAAGCGATAGCGTAGTCATCGTTGTTGAAGTCAGGACGCATCAGGTCATCGTTCTCGTACTGCAGAGAAGAGGTATCGATGGACACTTTCGCGGCGTATTTTTTGAAGCTCAGCGGCAGTTTTTCAGACCACAGAATGGTGATGTTCGGCTCCGGAGACGGCCCCATGGTGTACAAGGTGTTCAGGAAACGGAAGCTGTTTTTGGTGACCAGAGTACGGCCGTCAACGCCCATACCGCCGATAGATTCGGTTGCCCAAATCGGGTCGCCAGAGAACAGTTCATCATATTCAGGGGTACGCAGGAAACGAACCATACGCAGTTTCATGACCAGGTGGTCAATCATTTCCTGTGCGTCTTGCTCGGTGATTTTACCGGCTTTCAGGTCACGTTCGATGAAGATATCCAGGAAGCTGGAGGTACGACCGAAGGACATTGCCGCGCCGTTCTGAGATTTAACGGCAGCCAGGTAGCCGAAGTAGGTCCACTGGATAGCTTCCTGAGCGGTGGTTGCCGGACCAGAGATATCGCAGCCGTATTTTGCCGCCATTTCTTTGATCTGACCCAGCGCACGGTGCTGTTCAGAGATTTCTTCGCGCAGACGAATAGTTCCTTCCAGATCTTCGCCGTTTTCCAGTTTCTCTTGCAGAGAGACGAACTGAGCGTATTTGTCTTTCATCAGGAAGTCGATACCGTACAGCGCAACGCGACGGTAGTCACCGATGATACGACCACGGCCATAGGCATCCGGCAGACCGGTCAGAACGCCAGATTTACGGCAGTTCAGGATGTCTTTGGTGTAAACGTCAAACACGCCCTGGTTGTGAGTTTTGCGGTATTCAGTGAAGATTTTCTTCAGCATCGGATCCAGTTCGCGATTGTACGCTTTGCAGGAACCTTCTACCATTTTGATGCCGCCGAACGGGATAATCGCGCGTTTCAGCGGAGCTTCAGTCTGCAGACCAACGATTTTCTCGAGACCTTTCTCGATGTAGCCAGCGTCATGAGAAGTGATGGTGGATGCAAGGGAAGTATCAAAATCAACAGGCGCGTGAGTGCGGTTTTCCTGTTTAACGCCTTCCATTACGGTGTCCCACAGCTTGGTGGTCGCGTCAGTTGCGCCAGCCAGGAAGGACTCGTCACCTTCGTACGGGGTATAGTTTTTCTGGATGAAGTCGCGGACGTTGACTTCGTTCTGCCAGTCACCTTTCGCAAAACCTTCCCAGGCTGTGGCTAACTTTTCATTAAGCTCGGACATGTAACACCTACCTTCTTAAGTGGATTTTTTATTTACTGCCTGAAACAACCCTTAGTGATGGTCGTCGCCACGCAGGTAAATGACCCAGTATGTCAACCCAACCAGCAGACCACCGCCGATGATGTTCCCGATAGTTACCGGAATCAGGTTATCAGTGATGAAGTTCATGACGGTCAGGTGAGAGAAACTTTCCGGAGTTGAACCGACAGCGGTCCAGAATTCCGGGCTTGCAAAGTCGCGGATAACGATACCCAGCGGGATCATAAACATGTTCGCGATACTATGCTCAAACCCGCTGGCAACAAACATTGCCACCGGTAAAACCATAATCATGGCTTTATCCATCAGGCTGCGGCCGGAGTAGCTCATCCATACCGCAAGGCAGACCATCAGGTTTGCCAGGATACCCAGGCACACGGCTTCAACAAAAGTATGGTGCATTTTGTGGTCGGCGGTTTGCAGAACGTTAAGTCCCCATTGACCGTTGGCAGTCATATATTCGCCTGAAAGCCACATCAGCAATACAAAGAGTAAGCAACCAATCAGGTTACCAACATAGACGTTGAGCCAGTTTTTCGCCAGTTGACCCCATGTGATTCTTCCGCTGGCTTTCGCGACAACGATAAGAACGGTTGAGGTAAACAGGTCGGCACCGCAAATAACGCAGAGAATCAAACCTAGTGAGAAGCAGATGCCTCCAATCAGTTTGGCAACCCCGAATGGCATCCCGGCCGTGCCGGTTGTCGCGGTAATATAGAAAACAAAAGCGATAGAGATGAAGACACCTGCGGTGATCGCCAGATAAAACGTCTTTATCGGATGTTTTGTCGCTTTATAGACACCCGCTTCTTCGGCGACTTTCGCCATGGCAGCAGGGAGTAAAAGATCAAAAGGGTTGTCAGCTTTCACACTAACTCTCTCTTTATGTAAGTTGGCGGTGAGATACTAACAAAGCATTATAGAAGGGAATTTGATGTAGATCATATCCTACCGGAACTATAGGCCTTTTGAGTGTGTGGATTTGCCTTAATGTTGACTTAATTTGTTGTTTTTTAATGAAAAAATAAATTTTAAAATTTACAAATAATGTTGATTATTTTCATTTTACCCCCGTTTTTCGGTTAATTAAAATGGGGTATTTTTATTAAAATTAACAATATTTGCGGTGGGATTTTATTATTTCTCACCACTAATTAACTTTATGGCTACAATCGGGCTTTGGGGTTGCGGAAAACATAAAAATGGGGGCCTTCGCCGGCCCCCATAATAGGGTTATTCAGGCAGTAAAGCGCGCTTATTTACCCCAGAATGCTGCTTTTGCGCGCTGCAGCTTTTCGTAGGCTTTCAGCAGCGACTGATGAGCCGGGAACGCGAGCAGGTCGCTGTCTACTGCCTGCAGGCCGTAGAAAGGCGCTTCTCCGCTCAGCGCGGCGCTGGCGGCTTCTACGGCATCGGCGCCGTACATGCGTACAAAAGCGTTCAGATACTGCAGCGGCTGGCGCTCCTCTTCCTGGCTCAGCAGCAGCAGGGTTTGCAGGCAGCGGTAGTAATTAGCGCGCTCGGCGCTAAAGATGGAGGCGTTGAACTCCATGGTCCACTCGGTCCAGATTAGCGCCTGCTCGAGATCGCCGCCCGCCAGCGCGAGCATAGCTTTCAGCTCGCCAATGCGCAGCGTATACCAGCCGTTGTCTTTGCCGGTCGCCAGACCCAGCAGTTCGCGCACGCGGGTGAAGTCATCAAGGCCTTCATCATCCATTTGTTCGATAAGCGCCAGATAATCTTCTTTTTCCCACTCGCTTTCCGGCAGGGAAAGAATCGTTTCCCGCAGAGGCGCGCCCATGCTGTTATTCGCCAGCCAGAGGTCTTCCGCCGGATAAATATCAGACATGCCCGGGACAATGATTCGGCAGGCGTAGACGCTCAGGTGTTCGTAATCGGCGATGTAAACTTCTTTATCTTCTTGTTTAAAGATAGCCATCAGGGTGGCGAACTCTTCCTCCGTGGTTCCGGAGAAGCTCCAGTCCACGAACGGGTAGTCGGCATCCTGCTTAAACATATCCCAGGAGATCAGGCCGCTGGAATCGATAAAGTGCGTTTCAAGGTTCGCATGTTCAGCGACTTCTTCATCATCGAAGGTTGGCGGCGTGAAGACGTCGAGATCTTTCAGGCTGCGACCCTGGAGCAGTTCGGTAACGGTACGTTCCAGCGCCACGCCGAAATCGGGATGCGCGCCGAAAGAGGCGAAACAGGTGCCGTTAGCCGGGTTAAACAGCACGACGCAGATAACCGGATATTTGCCGCCGAGCGAACCGTCATAAGCGAAAATCGGGAAACCTTCGGCCTCCAGCTTATTGATCGATTCTACTACGCCCGGATAGCGTGCCATTACCTCCGCCGGGATCTCCGGCAGGCTGATGCTTTCGGCGATAATGCGGTTTTTAATATGCCGTTCGAACACTTCTGAGAGGCCCTGAACGCGGGCTTCGTTGCGGGTGTTGCCCGCGGACATCCCGTTAGAAACGTACAGGTTGCCGACAATATTCATCGGAATATAGACCGTTTCACCATCAGACTGGCGGGTGAACGGCAGACCGCAGACGCCGCGATCGTCATTCCCTGACTGCAGATCGACCAGCATGCTGGCGGTTAACTGATCGTCAGGATCGTAGAACGCGCGCAGGCGGGTATCCAGCAGGCCTTCCGGTACTTCGTCATCGTCGGTTAACGGGAACCATTTTTCATTCGGATAGTGAACGAAGGGACCGTTGGCGATAGTCTCGCCCAGCCAGAAGTCGGCAAAGAAATAGTTGGTCGAGAGACGCTCAAAGTACTCTCCGAGCGCGGAGGCCAGCGCGGCTTTTTTGGTGGCGCCTTTGCCGTTGGTGAAGCACAGGGCGCACTCTTTATCGCGGATATGCACTGACCAGACGTGCGGAACCGGGTTGAGCCATGAGGCCTCTTCAATATCGAATCCGAGGTCGTGCAACTTCTGCTGGAAGCGAGCGATGGAATCTTCCAGGGCGGCATCTTTGCCGGGAATAAATGTTTGAGTCATGGCAGTCACTTTTATCGTACGTAAAGCGCGCAATGATACGGGTTTTAGATGACGGGTGCTATCTCCATCGTCTGGCTATGCTTATGTCACTCAATAACTGTTCAGGCGTTAATCATGAAGACATTTGACTGGCATCGTATGGCACTGGATAAAGTGCCCGTGGAATTTCTGGCCGAGGTGGCATTACGGAGCCTCTACACCTTCGTACTGGTATTTATTTTTCTCAAGATAACCGGGCGGCGGGGCGTTCGTCAGATGTCACTGTTCGAAGTGCTCATCATTTTGACCCTCGGTTCGGCCGCGGGCGACGTCGCATTCTATGATGACGTTCCGATGCTGCCGGTACTGGCGGTTTTTATCACTCTGGCCCTGCTGTACCGATTGATTATGTGGCTGATGGGGCATAGCGAAAAACTGGAGGATCTGCTGGAGGGTAAGCCGATTATTGTTGTGGAAAACGGCGAGCTGGCCTGGGAGAAACTGCAGGCGGAAAACATGACCGAATTTGAGTTTTTTATGGAGCTGCGAATCAGCGGGGTTGAGCAACTGGGGCAGGTGCGGCTGGCTATTCTGGAAACCAACGGGCAGATCAGCCTCTATTTCTATGAGGATGACGATGTTAAAGCCGGACTCTCCATTCTTCCTTCCCGCTTTACCGATCGTTTTACCACGATACCCCGGGACGACGAGTATGCCTGCGTTCGCTGTAGCGCAATCCTTACGCTACGAGCCGGGGATAAACAATTATGCCCTCGCTGCGCAAATGCAGAATGGTCGAAGGTCAGCCGGGCAAAAAGAGTCACCTGACAGCAATTATGTCGGTTTTATGACGTCAAGCTGGCAGATTCTTTTGTGTGAGCGAGGCCGCATTTCCCCGACGCTCAGTTTTAGCCATTGCGGTGCGTGTCACTGAATGATAAAACCGATAGCCACAGGAATAACTTATGCCCGCGACGGTTCGCGGGTAATTAACATAGCAAGTGGTGAGGGGAAATGGCTCAGGTCTATAACTTCAGTTCAGGCCCGGCAATGCTGCCGGCGGAAGTACTCAAACTGGCACAAAAGGAACTGTGCGACTGGAACGGTTTGGGGACGTCGGTGATGGAAATCAGCCACCGTGGTAAAGAGTTCATTAAGGTGGCTGAAGAAGCGGAACAGGATTTTCGCTCCCTGCTCAATATTCCTTCCAACTATAAAGTTTTATTCTGCCACGGCGGCGGTCGCGGACAGTTTGCCGGTATCCCGCTGAACCTGCTTGGCGATAAAACCGTTGCCGACTACGTCGATGCCGGCTACTGGGCGGCCAGCGCGGTAAAAGAAGCGCATAAATACTGCACGCCGAACGTGATCGACGCCAAAATCACCGTTGACGGCCTGCGTGCGGTTAAGCCGATGAGCGAATGGCAGCTGACCCCTGGCGCGGCCTACCTGCACTACTGCCCGAACGAAACCATTGACGGTATTGCCATTGAAGAAGCGCCAAACTTTGGCGACGATGTGGTCGTCACGGCGGATTTGTCATCGACGATTTTATCCCGTGAAATTGACGTCAGCCGCTATGGCGTGATCTACGCGGGCGCGCAGAAAAACATCGGTCCCGCAGGTCTGACGCTGATTATTGTGCGCGAAGATCTGCTGGGTAAAGCCAGCGTAGCCTGCCCGTCGATTCTTGATTACTCCATCCTGTCCGCCAATGACTCCATGTTTAACACGCCGCCGACGTTTGCCTGGTACCTGTCAGGTCTGGTGTTTAAATGGCTGAAAGAGCAGGGCGGCGTTGCCGCTATGGATAAAATCAACCAGCAGAAAGCCGACCTGCTTTATAGCACCATCGATAACAGCGGTTTCTATCGCAACGATGTCGCTGCGGCGAACCGCTCGCGCATGAACGTGCCGTTCCAGCTGGCGGACAGCGCGCTTGATAAACTGTTCCTCGAAGAGTCCTTTGCCGCAGGTTTGCATGCGCTGAAGGGCCACCGCGTCGTGGGCGGCATGCGTGCTTCCATTTATAACGCCATGCCGCTGGCGGGCGTGAAGGCGCTGACCGACTTTATGCAGGACTTCGAACGCCGTCACGGTTAATCGCGCCGCGTTTTTTCATCCCCGCAGCCGGTCTGCGGGGTTTTTATTCTGTTTGTTTGAGAGTTGAGTTTAATGGAATCCCTGACGTTACAACCCATCGCACGCGTAGATGGCACTATTAACCTGCCCGGGTCCAAGAGTGTCTCTAACCGTGCCTTGCTGCTGGCGGCTTTGGCCCGCGGCACGACGGTGCTGACCAACCTGCTGGATAGCGACGATGTACGCCACATGCTGAATGCCCTGAGCGCGCTGGGAGTTCATTACACCCTGTCTTCCGATCGTACCCGCTGTGAAGTCACCGGCAACGGCGGCCCTCTGGAGGCGGCTGAAGCATTAGAACTGTTCCTCGGTAATGCCGGAACGGCGATGCGTCCGCTGGCGGCGGCGTTATGTTTAGGCCGTAACGATATTGTGCTGACCGGCGAGCCGCGAATGAAAGAGCGGCCGATTGGCCACCTGGTTGACGCGCTGCGTCAGGGCGGGGCGCAGATTGATTACCTGGAGCAGGAAAACTACCCGCCGCTGCGCCTGCGCGGCGGTTTCAGCGGCGGCCAGGTTGAAGTGGACGGCAGCGTTTCCAGCCAGTTTCTGACCGCGCTCCTGATGACCGCCCCGCTGGCGCCTCAGGATACCGTCATCGCGATTAAAGGCGATCTGGTTTCCAAACCTTATATTGATATTACGCTACACCTGATGAAAACCTTTGGCGTTGAGGTTGAAAATCAGTCTTACCAGCGTTTTATCGTACGCGGCAATCAACACTACCGCTCGCCGGGCGACTACCTGGTTGAAGGCGATGCCTCCTCGGCATCCTACTTCCTCGCCGCCGGCGCGATTAAGGGCGGAACGGTGAAAGTCACCGGTATCGGCCGCAACAGCGTCCAGGGCGATATCCGTTTTGCCGATGTGCTGGAAAAAATGGGCGCAACCATCACCTGGGGCGATGACTTCATTGCCTGCACCCATGGTGAACTGAACGCCATCGATATGGATATGAATCATATTCCGGATGCGGCGATGACCATCGCCACGGCGGCCCTGTTCGCGAAGGGCACCACGACGCTGCGCAACATCTATAACTGGCGTGTCAAAGAGACCGATCGTCTGTTTGCGATGGCCACGGAGCTGCGTAAAGTGGGGGCAGAGGTGGAAGAGGGGGAGGATTACATCCGCATTACTCCGCCCGCGAAGCTCCAGTTTGCTGAGATCGGCACCTATAATGACCACCGTATGGCAATGTGCTTCTCGCTGGTGGCGCTTTCCGATACGCCGGTCGCCATCCTTGACCCGAAGTGTACGGCGAAAACGTTCCCGGACTACTTTGAGCAGCTGGCGCGAATCAGTACGCTGGCCTGAATAACGCGCGTTTAAGGTAAAAACGCCGGCCATCGTGTCGGCGTTTTTTTATGCCCGCGAGTTAAATCGGCAAGCCCTGGCGCAGTACATTCGCGCTGGCATCGCCGCAGATTAACGGTAAAACGGCATCATCTTCCGGGCTGTTGCTCTGTCAGCCCGCTATAATTGCACAATTCTTCCGCAGGAGATTTCCTGTTATCCGTAATTTACAAGCAATGCTCACTTTCCGTTGAAGAGATGCGTATAATGCGCGGCGTTTATATATTGATGCGCCTTGCTGAAGGAGAAAAAGATGACGGCAACAGTTCCGGTAATCACCATTGATGGGCCTGGCGGTGCGGGCAAAGGCACCTTATGCAAGGCAATGGCAGAAACGCTGGGCTGGCATCTGCTCGACTCTGGGGCGATTTATCGCGTGCTTGCTCTTGCTGCGCTACATCATCATGTGGATGTTGAATCCGAAGAGGCGCTGGTGCCGCTGGCTGCGCACCTGGATGTTCGTTTTGTCTCCACTAACGGTAGCCTGGAAGTGGTGCTGGAGGGGGAGGACGTTAGCGCTGAGATTCGCACTCAGGATGTTGCCAACACGGCCTCTAAAGTGGCGGCTTTTCCCCGCGTGCGTGAAGCGTTGCTGCGCCGCCAGCGGGCCTTTCGCGAATTGCCAGGCCTGATCGCCGACGGACGCGATATGGGCACCGTCGTATTCCCTGATGCGCAGGTGAAAATTTTCCTTGACGCCTCCGCGGAGGAACGTGCTCATCGCCGCATGCTTCAGTTGCAGGAGAAGGGCTTTAGTGTTAACTTTGATCGCCTTTTATCCGAGATAAAAGAGCGCGACGATCGCGATCGCAATCGTACAGTCGCGCCGCTGATCCCGGCTGCCGATGCTTTAGTTCTTGATTCAACAGAACTAAACATTGAGCAAGTGATTGAAAAAGCGCTACACTATGCGCGCGAAAAACTGGCTTCCGCTTAATCGTCTTATCGATAAAGCACAACAGCCTCCGAATTATAGCAGTACCCCCGCAGCAATGGAGTGTTAGCGGGTATGTTAAACAACCCCATCCGGCATGGAGCCAGGTGGACGTTAAATATGAAACCTGAAGATTAAACATGACTGAATCTTTTGCTCAACTATTTGAAGAATCCTTAAAAACAATCGAAACCCGTCCGGGTTCCATCGTTCGTGGTGTTGTTGTTGCTATCGACAAAGACGTAGTACTGGTTGACGCCGGTCTGAAATCTGAGTCTGCCATTCCGGCAGAGCAGTTCAAAAATGCCCAGGGCGAGCTGGAAATCCAGGTTGGTGACGAAGTTGACGTTGCTCTGGATGCAGTAGAAGACGGCTTCGGTGAAACCCTGCTGTCCCGTGAGAAAGCTAAACGTCACGAAGCTTGGATCACGCTGGAAAAAGCTTACGAAGACGCTGAAACTGTAGTCGGTATTATCAACGGCAAAGTTAAAGGTGGCTTCACTGTTGAGCTGAATGGTATTCGTGCGTTCCTGCCGGGCTCCCTGGTAGACGTTCGTCCGGTGCGCGATACGCTGCACCTGGAAGGCAAAGAGCTTGAATTCAAAGTCATCAAGCTGGACCAGAAACGTAACAACGTTGTTGTTTCTCGTCGTGCCGTTATCGAATCCGAAAACAGCGCAGAGCGCGATCAGCTGCTGGAAAACCTGCAGGAAGGCATGGAAGTTAAAGGTATCGTTAAGAACCTCACTGACTACGGTGCATTCGTTGATCTGGGCGGCGTTGACGGCCTGCTGCACATTACCGATATGGCATGGAAACGCGTTAAGCATCCGAGCGAAATCGTAAACGTTGGCGACGAAATCACTGTTAAAGTGCTGAAGTTTGACCGCGAACGTACTCGTGTATCTCTTGGCCTGAAACAGCTGGGCGAAGATCCGTGGGTAGCTATCGCTAAGCGTTATCCGGAAGGTACCAAACTGACCGGTCGCGTGACCAACCTGACCGACTACGGCTGCTTCGTTGAAATCGAAGAAGGCGTTGAAGGCCTGGTTCACGTTTCCGAAATGGACTGGACCAACAAAAACATCCACCCGTCCAAAGTTGTTAACGTTGGCGATGTAGTGGAAGTTATGGTTCTGGATATCGACGAAGAACGTCGCCGTATCTCCCTGGGCCTGAAGCAGTGCAAAAACAACCCATGGCAGCAGTTCGCGGAAACCCACAACAAGGGCGACCGTGTTGAAGGTAAAATCAAGTCTATCACTGACTTCGGTATCTTCATCGGCCTGGACGGCGGCATCGATGGCCTGGTTCACCTGTCTGACATCTCCTGGAACGTTGCAGGCGAAGAAGCAGTTCGTGAATACAAAAAAGGCGACGAAATCGCAGCAGTTGTTCTGCAGGTTGACGCAGAGCGCGAGCGTATCTCTCTGGGCGTTAAACAGCTCGCAGAAGATCCGTTCAACAACTGGGTTGCACTGAACAAGAAAGGCGCAATCGTAAACGGTAAAGTCACTGCAGTTGACGCTAAAGGCGCAACCGTAGAGCTGGCTGACGGCGTTGAAGGTTACCTGCGCGCTTCTGAAGCTTCCCGTGACCGCGTTGAAGATGCAACTCTGGTTCTGAGCGTTGGCGACGACGTTGAAGCTAAATTCACCGGCGTTGATCGTAAAAACCGCGCAATCAGCCTGTCTGTTCGTGCGAAAGACGAAGCTGACGAGAAAGATGCAATCGCAACTGTTAACAAACAGGAAGATGCAAACTTCTCCAACAACGCAATGGCTGAAGCTTTCAAAGCAGCTAAAGGCGAGTAATCTTAGTCTTTCGGGTTACAACAACCTGAATTACGACGAGTTTACTTGACAGATTGCAGGATTCGTCCTGTAATCAAGCACAAAGGGCGGCTACGGCCGCCCTTGTTTAAGCTGTTAGCTAATTTTGCCTTGAAGGAAACCGGAGGAATAATGACCAAGTCAGAATTGATAGAAAGACTTGCCAGCCAGCAATCTCACATTCCTGCGAAAGCAGTGGAAGATGCTGTTAAAGAAATGCTGGAGCATATGGCCTCAACGCTTGCTCAAGGCGAGCGCATTGAAATCCGCGGTTTCGGCAGCTTCTCTCTGCATTATCGAGCACCCCGCACCGGGCGTAACCCAAAGACTGGCGATAAAGTTGAACTGGAAGGTAAATACGTTCCCCACTTTAAGCCGGGCAAAGAATTACGCGACCGCGCCAATATTTACGAAGAGTAAGTTTCGCCGATCGGTGACAACATACTTAAACGTTAAAAAAGCACCTTCGGGTGCTTTTTTTATGCCTTTAAATCTCTCTTTGAAGTGACCTCACAAAACGCGGGTTCTGTTGCGTTAACGCGGTAGATTTTGCGGATGGCGCGGCGCAGTTCCTTTCCTTGCCTGGCGACACACTCCCCGTTTAGCGTAACACTCCCTCTGACAGGGAGGTGCTAATGCGTTTACCACAACTTGCCGGCTGTGTGATTATCGGTATTCTGCCGCTGCTCTGGCTGCCAGTGCTGCCCGGGCGGTGGGTTATCTGGGGGCTCATGGCCCTGGCGCTACTCATTGCGCAATGTCGACGCAGACCTGCGCAATATGCGGCATTGATAACGCTGTTTTTTGTCTGGGGAGCCCTCAGCGCAGGCGAGGTACTGTGGCCGACGGAGAGGTTAACGGACAGGAATCGCCAGGTTGACGTTGAGCTAACCGCAACGGACGGGCAGACAACGCATCAGGGGAAGATTATCCGTCTGGATGGGCGACGGCTGTTTCCTGCGCCAGGGATTAGCCTCTACGGCAGCTACCTGCCAGAAACGCCCTGCGCAGGTCAGGTTTGGGCAATGACGCTGCGCGCGCGTCCGGTACACGGACAGCTCAACGATGGCGGGTTTGATAGCCAGCGTCATGCATTGTCGCAGCATCGTCCGTTAACCGGACGCTTTATCACCGCTGACGTTCGGGTGCGGACCTGTAGTTTGCGAGCGCGTTATCTTGCTTCGCTGAATCAAACGCTGAACGCGTTGCCGTGGCAATCGGTGATGCTAGGGTTAGGCATGGGGGAGCGTCTGGCGATACCGCGCGAGATAAAGACCCTGATGCAGGAAACCGGGACATCGCACCTGATGGCGATTTCTGGCTTACATATCGCGCTAGGGGCTTCATTGGGCTGGTTGCTGCTCAGAGGTGTGCAGTTTTTTCTCCCGTGCCGCTGGCTTGGCTGGCGGGCGCCGCTGCTCGTTGGCCTGGCGAGCGCGATTTTTTACGCCGGGCTGACCGGTATGCAGCCACCCGCGTTGCGCACCTGCGTCGCGCTGGCCGCCGGCTGCACGCTGCGGCTATCCGGAAAACGCTGGTCGCCATGGCAGCTATGGGTCTGCTGCATTGGCGCAATACTGTTTGCCGATCCGCTGGCGGTGTTGTCCGAAAGCCTCTGGCTTTCCGCGTTTGCCGTTGCGGCGCTTATCTTCTGGTATCAGCTGGCGCCGATGCCGGGCGGCAAAAGGAGCGGGCTACTGCGTCAAAGCCTCGCGTTATGTCATCTGCAGATCGGTTTAATGTTTTTACTTGCTCCTCTACAGATCGCACTTTTTCACGGCATCAGCCTGACGTCCGTGCTGGTCAACTTGATTGCCGTGCCGCTGGTGACCTTTGTCGTTGTCCCGCTAATTCTGACCGCGATGTTTTTACACCTCTGCGCGCCGTTTATCATTGAGATGGCGGTCTGGCAATCGGCGGACCGTGTTCTGGCCGCGCTATTCTGGTTCTTACGACAGCTACCGCCCGGCTGGCTGGCGCTGGATGCGCGCTGGCTTGGGATAAGCTTGCTGCCGTGGCTGGCGTTAATCGTCTGGCGTTTTCATGCGTGGCGCACGTTGCCCGCGTTTTGTTTAGCATTTCTCGGGCTATTGAGCTGGCCCTTCTGGCGGAGCACGGCTGCTAACGAATGGCGAGTCACCATGCTGGATGTCGGGCAGGGGCTGGCAATGGTGATTGAACGCGAGGGCGCGGCGCTTCTCTATGATACCGGCCTGGCCTGGCCCGAGGGAGACAGCGGTCAGCAGATCATTATTCCCTGGCTACGCTGGCATCATTTGCAGCTTGAAGGCGTCGTTCTCAGCCACGAGCATCTCGATCACCGCGGCGGGCTAAATTCGGTGTTAAAGGTGTGGCCCCGGATATGGGTGCGAAGCCCTTTAGGCTGGGCGGGTCATTTAGCCTGCCAGCGCGGAGAAACCTGGCAGTGGCGGGGTTTAACCTTTCGCGCGCTCTGGCCGCTGCCTGGAGCGACAGCGCAGGGGAATAATCGCTCGTGCGTGGTGCGTATTGATGACGGTAAACACAGTATTCTGCTGACCGGGGATATCGAAACGCCTGCGGAACGGGCGATGATTAGCCGCTACTGGCAGCATCTTACGTCTACACTTATCCAGGTCCCCCACCACGGCAGTAATACCTCGTCGGGAATCGCCCTGCTGCGTAGCGTTGGCGGAGAAGCTGCGCTGGCTTCCGCTTCGCGCTATAACGCGTGGCGCATGCCATCAACCAAAGTGATTCAGCGCTACCGAAAACAGAGTTATCAGTGGTTCGACACGCCGCATCAGGGGCAAATTACGGTGGTTTTTTCTCCGGATAGCTGGCAAATCCATGGCTTACGGGATCAAGTTTTACCGCGATGGTATCATCAGTGGTTTGGCGGGAAGGCGTAGAACGGGTAGAATATGCGGCTATTTCAACACAAGCTGGTTTATTGAATGCAGAACGATAAAGATCTCTCCACGTGGCAGACCTTCCGCCGACTCTGGCCGATTATAGCGCCGTTTAAACCCGGGCTAATCGTGGCAGCGGTAGCGTTAGTGCTTAACGCGGCTAGTGATACCTTCATGCTATCGCTTCTTAAACCGTTATTGGATGATGGTTTTGGTAAAACGGATCGCTCGGTGCTGATATGGATGCCGCTGGTGGTGATCGGGTTGATGGTTCTGCGCGGCATTACCAGCTACGTTTCGAGCTACTGTATCTCCTGGGTTTCCGGCAAGGTCGTGATGACGATGCGCCGTCGTTTATTCAGCCACATGATGGGGATGCCGGTTGCCTTCTTTGACAAACAGTCCACCGGGACGCTGCTATCGCGTATTACCTATGATTCCGAGCAGGTCGCGTCTTCTTCCTCCAGCGCGCTGATTACCGTCGTGCGCGAAGGCGCGTCGATTATTGGCCTCTTCGCGATGATGTTTTATTACAGCTGGCAGCTGTCATTGATTCTGATCGTGCTGGCGCCGATCGTGTCTATTGCGATTCGCGTGGTCTCGAAGCGTTTTCGTAATATCAGCAAGAATATGCAGAACACCATGGGACAGGTGACGACCAGCGCAGAGCAGATGCTGAAAGGGCATAAAGAAGTGCTGATGTTTGGCGGTCAGGCCGTCGAAACCAAACGTTTTGATAAAGTCAGCAATAAAATGCGCCTGCAGGGGATGAAAATGGTCTCCGCGTCGTCAATTTCTGACCCGATTATTCAGCTGATCGCCTCTCTGGCCCTGGCTTTCGTGCTATATGCTGCCAGCTTCCCGAGCGTAATGGAGACGCTGACGGCGGGTACCATCACCGTTGTCTTCTCTTCAATGATCGCGCTGATGCGTCCGCTGAAATCACTGACTAACGTCAACGCGCAGTTCCAGCGCGGGATGGCCGCTTGCCAGACGCTTTTCGCTATCCTTGACTCCGAGCAGGAGAAAGATGAAGGCACGCGGGTTATCGAACGCGCGAAGGGCAACCTCGAATTTAAAAACGTCACCTTCAGATACCCGGGACGCGAAGTCGCCGCGCTGCGCAATATAGACCTGAATATTCCGGAAGGAAAAACCGTGGCGCTGGTAGGGCGCTCGGGTTCGGGTAAATCGACCATCGCCAGCCTGATTACGCGTTTCTACGATGTCGATGATGGGCAGATCTTACTGGACGGCCACGACCTGCGTGAATACACCCTGAGCTCCCTGCGCGATCAGGTTGCGCTGGTGTCGCAAAACGTTCATCTCTTTAACGATACCGTAGCGAATAACATCGCCTACGCGCGTACTGAAGAGTACAGCCGCGAGCAGATAGAAGAAGCCGCTCGTATGGCTTATGCCATGGACTTTATCAACAAAATGGACAATGGCCTGGATACGATTATCGGGGAAAACGGCGTTATGCTTTCCGGCGGTCAGCGCCAGCGTATCGCTATCGCTCGCGCCCTGCTGCGTAACAGCCCGATACTGATCCTCGACGAAGCCACGTCGGCGCTGGATACCGAATCGGAACGCGCTATTCAGGCGGCGCTGGACGAACTGCAGAAAAACCGCACCTCGCTGGTGATTGCCCACCGTCTGTCGACGATTGAGCAGGCCGACGAGATCGTGGTGGTGGAAGATGGCCAGATCGTTGAACGCGGCAGCCATACCGACCTGCTTGAGCACAAGGGCGTTTACGCCCAGCTGCATAAGATGCAGTTCGGCGCATGATTGCACGCATCTGGTCCGGTGAGTCGCCCTTATGGCGGCTGCTGCTTCCGCTCTCCTGGCTCTATGGCCTGGTGAGCGGGTTGATACGGCTGAGCTATAAACTCGGTTGGCAAAAAGCCTGGCGAGCGCCGGTGCCGGTGGTGGTGGTGGGTAATCTGACCGCGGGCGGTAATGGTAAAACGCCGGTTGTCGTCTGGCTGGTGGAACAGCTCCAGCAGCGCGGTATTCGCGTTGGCGTCGTTTCACGCGGCTACGGCGGTAAAGCGGTGAGCTATCCGCTGCTGCTGAATACGGCTACCCCCACAGCGGAAGCTGGCGATGAGCCGGTGCTGATTTACCAGCGTACCGGCGCGCCGGTTGCCGTCTCGCCGGTACGCAGCGATGCGGTACAGGCCCTGCTCGCCGCCCACGATCTTCAGCTTATCGTCACAGACGATGGCCTGCAGCACTATAAGCTGGCGCGCGACAAAGAAATTGTGGTGATTGACGGCGTGCGCCGTTTTGGCAACGGCTGGTGGCTGCCTGCCGGCCCCATGCGCGAGCGCGCTTCGCGTTTACGCAGCGTGGATGCGGTTATCGTTAACGGCGGTCTCGCCCGTCCGGGAGAGATCCCGATGCAGCTTCGCCCCGGGCAGGCGGTAAATCTGCTGACCGGCGAACGCCGGGATGCGGCGGCGTTGGACAACGTGGTGGCGATGGCCGGAATCGGCCACCCGCCGCGCTTCTTCGCCACCCTTGAAAGCTGCGGCGTCAGTCCGATAAAAACCATCGCCTTAGCCGATCATCAGGCATTGGCGCAGAGCGCAGTCGCCGCGCTGGCGACGCCGCAGCAAACCCTGCTGATGACCGAAAAAGATGCGGTGAAGTGCCGCGAATTTGCTCAGGCAAACTGGTGGTATCTTCCGGTCGACGCGATAATGACTGACCAACGCGCGCAGCGGTTGCTCACGGACTTAGTTACCCTGGCGCAACGCTAATCGTCGTATCACCGCTTGCGCCGGAACCCTTAACGGAGAAGCTGCATGCCGGTATTGTCCCTCTCGCTTAAAGAAGCCCGCCATCTTCACCTTGCCGCTCAGGGGCTGCTAAAAAAGCCCCGTCGCCGCGCAAAGCCCGGGGATATTCTGCAGACCATTAAGCAGATGTCCCTGCTGCAAATCGATACCATCAACGTTGTTGCGCGCAGTCCTTATCTGGTGCTGTTCAGCCGCCTCGGCCACTATCCGCAGCGCTGGCTGGACGAGGCGCTCCGCGCCGGCGAGCTGATGGAGTACTGGGCGCACGAAGCCTGCTTTTTACCGCGCAGCGACTTTTCACTGGTGCGTCACCGCATGCTGACGCCGGATAAAATGGGCTGGAAATATCACAAAGCGTGGATGACCGAACACGCCGAGGGCATTCAGGCGCTGTTGGCGCATATAGCCGAAAATGGCCCGGTTCGCTCGGCCGACTTCGAGCATCCGCGCAAAGGCGCCAGCGGATGGTGGGAGTGGAAACCGCATAAGCGCCATCTTGAAGGCTTATTCACCGCCGGTGAAGTGATGGTTATCGAGCGGCGTAATTTTCAGCGCGTTTACGATCTGACGCAGCGGGTCATGCCGGACTGGGACGATGAGCGCGACGGGCTCTCTCAGGAGCAGGCTGAAGCCATGATGTTACGTAATAGTGCTCGCAGCCTGGGGGTTTTTCGCGCGCAGTGGCTGGCGGATTATTATCGTCTGCGTCAGCCCCCGCTGCCGCTACTGCTGGCGAGCTGGCAGGAGGAGGGGCTGGTGGTGCCGGTTAACGTTGAAGCGCTGGGCGAAATGTGGCTCCACCGTGATGCTCTGGCGCTGCTGGAATCTTCTCCCGGCGGTAGGCTCGCCGCCAGCCGCAGCGCGGTGCTTTCGCCTTTCGATCCGGTAGTCTGGGATCGCAAACGAGCGGAACAGCTGTTTAACTTTACCTATCGCCTGGAGTGCTACACGCCCGCGCCGAAACGGCAGTATGGCTATTTCGTATTACCGCTGCTGCACCAGGGGAGACTGGTTGGCAGAATGGATAGCAAAATGCACCGCAAAACCGGCGTTCTGGAAATTATCGCCCTGTGGCTGGAGGAGGGCGTCAAGGTGACGTCGGGTCTGGAGAGCGGGCTAAAACGCGCCATTGATGATTTTGCCCTCTGGCAGGACGCCACGCGGGTGAGCTGCGGGAAGCTGCCGGCGGAACTTTTTGCCGGGCGGCAACAGGGTTGGGAAATTGACGCTGCCTGAGCCCACGTGTGATATGCTGCTGAAGAATCTATTCGGTCCATCTGGAGGAATCATGGATCACCGTTTACTTGAAATTATCGCCTGTCCGGTTTGTAACGGTAAGCTGTATTACAGCCAGGATAAGCAAGAACTGATCTGCAAACTTGATCGCCTGGCTTTTCCGCTGCGTGAAGGCATTCCCGTACTACTGGAAACCGAAGCCCGCCCGCTTCCTGTAGAAGAGAGCCAGTCATGAGTTTCGTGGTTATTATCCCCGCGCGCTTCGCTTCTACCCGCCTGCCAGGGAAACCGCTCCAGGATATCAACGGCAAGCCGATGATTGTCCATGTTCTGGAACGCGCTCGCGAATCCGGGGCCGAGCGGATTATCGTTGCTACCGACCATCCGGACGTGGCCCGCGCGGTGGAAGCCGCCGGCGGTGAAGTCTGCATGACCCGTGAAGATCATCAGTCAGGCACCGAACGCCTGGCCGAGGTGGTTGAAAAATGCGCCTTCAGCGATGACACCATCATTGTGAATATTCAGGGCGATGAGCCGATGATCCCGCCCGCGATCGTGCGCCAGGTAGCCGAGAATCTGGCTGCCAGCACCAGTGGTATGGCAACCTTAGCGGTGCCAATCCACGATGCGGAAGAGGCGTTTAATCCGAATGCTGTGAAGGTCGTCATGGATGCTGAGGGCTACGCGCTCTATTTTTCCCGCGCCACCATTCCGTGGGATCGCGATCGTTTCGCTAAATCCCGCGGGTCTATCGGTGATTCGCTGCTGCGTCATATCGGTATTTATGGCTATCGCGCCGGTTTTATTCGTCGCTATGTGAGCTGGGCGCCGAGCCCGCTGGAGCAAATAGAGATGCTCGAGCAGCTGCGCGTGCTGTGGTATGGCGAGAAAATCCATGTCGCGGTGGCGGAAGTGGTTCCCGGTACAGGTGTCGATACGCCGGAAGATCTGGAGCGCGTTCGCGCGGAGCTGCGTTAATCCCCCCATCCCCTCCGCCAGGAGGGGATATCCCCAAGCCGTTATTCCATACTTTTTTACGTCAATTTTGATCTCACCCGATGACAACCCCGGCCCAGGCGCTCATTATGAAACCGGTAGTATTCATAGGGGTAATCAGAAATGGAACAGTTGCGTACCGAGCTGAGCCACCTGCTGGGTGAAAAACTAAGCCGCGTGGAGTGCGTCAGCGAGAAACCGTCGTCGGCGCTGTGGTCGCTATATGATGCGCAGGGAAACCCAATGCCGCTGCTGGCGCGCAGCTTTACGACGCCAGGCGTGGCGCGTCAGCTGGCGTGGAAGATATCAACCCTGGCGCGAAGCGGCACCGTCCGTATGCCGGTTGTCTACGGCGTGATGACGCACGACGAGCATCCGGGTCCCGATGTACTGCTGATTGAACGACTGCGCGGCGTCTCGGTTGAAGCCCCCGCCCGCACGCCGGAGCGCTGGGAGCAGCTGCAGGAGCAGATCGTGGAAGCGCTGCTGGCCTGGCATCGTCAGGATAGCGGCGGCTGCGTAGGGATGGTCGATAGCACTCAGGAAAACCTCTGGCCATACTGGTACCGCCAGCGCGTGGAGGTGCTATGGAGTACGCTGAATCTTTATCAGGATACCGGCCTGACGATGCAGGACAAACGCATCTTGTTCCGCACGCGCGAATGCCTTATGGATTTGTTTAAAGGTTTCAATGATAACTGCGTGCTGGTACACGGTAGCTTCACGCTGCGCAGCATGCTTAAAGATCCGCGCAGCGATCAGCTGCTGGCGATGGTGGGGCCGGGCATGATGCTCTGGGCGCCGCGGGAATACGAGCTTTTCCGTCTGGCCGAGAGCGGTCAGGAAGAGGAGCTGCTGTGGCACTATCTGCGCCGGGCGCCGGTGGCGGAAGCGTTTCTCTGGCGGCGCTGGCTGTATCTGCTGTGGGACGAAGTGGATAATCTGGTGAATACCGGACGCTTTGACCGCGTCCGGTTTGACCTGGCGGCAAAATCAATCCTGCCCTGGCTCGCCTGAAGAACCTTTTAGCCACTGCCAGATGCGGCCTAACGTTTCGTAACCCACCCGATCGCTATGCATGAGCCAGACGGGCGAAGGAATAGCTCGCTCCCACGGGTTAAGCGGTGACTCAATCGCCAGCTGGTTGGCCGGCGCGGGCAGGGGAGTTAGCCCGGCGCGGCGAAAGAAAATCATCGCCCGCGGCAGATGAGACGCGGAGGTGACCAGCAGGAAGGGCGCATCGCCTATCGCCATCTTCACCGCAGCGGCTTCCTCTTCGGTATCTTTGGGTTTATCCAGGACAAGGATTTCGCTGCGCGGTATGCCCAGGCTCTCTGCCACTCTGGCCCCGGCTTCTGCCGTACTGACCGGATTTGTTTTTGCCGCTGCGCCGGTAAAGATGAGTTTCGAGCCCGGATTTTCATACCACAGGCGGATCCCCTCCGTCAGCCGCGGCAGGCTATTATTGATGAGATTGGAACTGGGCGCCCAGTCCGGGTTCCAGGTGTAGCCTCCGCCAAGCACGACCACGTACTGCACGCGCTTTTCACCTCGCCACGTCGGGTACTTATCTTCAATTGGCTTGAGCAGGCTATCGGCGACCGGTTGCAGGCTCAACAGCAGCAACAGCAGCCAGCCGAGGCTGACGCAGAGCTTGCCGGTGCGCTGGAAACGGCTAAACCACAGCAGGGCTATGCCGAGCGCAATGAGCAGCAGCAGCAGGGGAAGCGGCAGCATCATACCGCCTAAAACCTTTTTCAGCGTAAAAAGCATGCCGTACGGTTCCTTTTTTAACCATATAACCAAAGATATGCCCGGATCTTACAACAGATCGCTTCATTCTCCGCGCGGGTATGACAAAATAGCGGCTTTGTGTTGGCGTGTGGAGTCACCCGTGCAGGATCGTAATTTCGATGATATTGCTGAAAAGTTTTCGCGCAATATATACGGCACCACCAAAGGCCAGCTGCGGCAGGCGATCCTCTGGCAGGATCTGCAACCGCTGCTGGACCGGCTGGGGCCTGGGCCATTGCGAGTTCTTGACGCGGGCGGCGGCGAAGGGCAGACGGCGATCAAAGTGGCGGAAATGGGGCATCACGTCACGTTATGCGATCTCTCTGGTGAAATGGTGGCTCGTGCCCGGCAGGCGGCTGCCGATAAAGGTGTGATCGACAACATGCATTTTGTACAATGCGCGGCTCAGGATATTGAGCAGCATTTGGAAAGTCCGGTCGATCTGATACTGTTTCATGCGGTGCTGGAGTGGATAGCCGAACCACAGGCGATGTTGCGTACCCTGTGGTCGATGCTGCGCCCCGGCGGCGCGTTGTCGCTGATGTTCTACAATGCTAACGGTCTGTTGATGCACAATATGGTCGCCGGAAATCTCGACTATGTGCAAATCGGCATGCCGAAAAAGAAAAAACGCACGCTGTCGCCGGACTATCCGCGCGATCCGCAGCAGGTTTACGGCTGGCTGGAAGAGATTGGCTGGCAGATTACCGGCAAGACCGGCGTGCGGGTGTTTCATGATTATCTGCGTGAAAAACACCAACAGCACGATAAATTTGCGGCGCTGCTGGAGCTGGAAACGCGCTACTGTCGCCAGGAGCCGTATATTAGCTTAGGCCGTTATATTCACGTCACCGCGCTTAAGCCGCAGATGCAAGGATAAACTATGAGTGAATTTTCCCAGACAGTCCCCGAACTGGTTGCCTGGGCCAGGAAAAATGATTTTTCTATTTCGCTGCCGGTCGACAGACTCTCTTTTCTGCTGGCGATTGCCACGCTGAACGGCGAGCGGATGGAAGGGGAAATGACCGAGGGAGAACTGGTGGATGCGTTCCGCCACGTGAGTGATGCGTTTGAGCAGACCAGCGAAACCATCAGCCAGCGCGCCAATAATGCCATTAACGATATGGTGCGCCAGCGTCTGCTGAACCGCTTTACCAGCGAAATCACCGAGGGTAACGCTATTTATCGCCTGACGCCGCTGGGCATTGGGATCACCGACTACTATATTCGCCAGCGCGAGTTCTCCACCCTGAGACTGTCTATGCAGCTCTCCATCGTTGCCGGCGAACTCAAGCGCGCCGCCGACTCGGCAGAAGAGGGCGGCGATGAGTTCCACTGGCATCGTAACGTTTTCGCTCCGCTGAAGTACTCGGTAGCGGAAATCTTTGACAGCATCGACCTGACTCAGCGAATCATGGATGAGCAGCAGCAGCTGGTGAAAGATGATATTGCCCAGCTGCTGAACAAAGACTGGCGGGCGGCGATCTCCAGCTGCGAGCTGCTGCTGTCGGAAACGTCCGGCACCCTGCGGGAACTGCAGGATACCCTGGACGCGGCGGGCGATAAGCTGCAGGCAAACCTGCTGCGTATCCAGGATTCGACCATGGCGCGCGACGATCTGAATTTTATCGATCGTCTGGTGTTCGATCTGCAAAGCAAGCTGGACCGTATCGTCAGCTGGGGGCAGCAGGCGATTGACCTGTGGATCGGCTACGATCGCCACGTGCATAAATTTATCCGTACCGCCATTGATATGGATAAAAACCGCGTCTTCGCACAGCGTTTGCGTCAGTCGGTGCAAACCTACTTCGACGCCCCCTGGGCGCTCACCCATGCGAATGCCGATCGTCTGCTTGATATGCGCGATGAAGAGATGGCGCTGCATGATGAAGAGGTTACCGGGGAACTTCCAACGGATCTGGAGTACGAAGAGTTTAACGAAATTCGCGAACAGCTGGCGGCGCTGATTGAAGGACAGCTGGTGGTCTATAAAGAGAAGGGACTGCCGCTGGATCTTGGCCTGGTGGTACGCGAATATCTGTCGCAGTATCCGCGCGCGCGCCACTTTGACGTCGCGCGTATTGTGGTCGACCAGGCGGTACGTTTGGGCGTAGCGCAAGCAGATTTCACCGGACTGCCGGCAAAATGGCAGCCGATTAATGATTACGGAGCCAAGGTACAGGCGCATGTCATCGACAAATATTGAACAAGTGATGCCGGTTAAACTGGCGCAAGCGTTGGCTAATCCGTTATTTCCGGCGCTGGATAGCGCCCTGCGCGCGGGCCGTCATATCGGCCTTGACGAGCTGGATAATCACGCATTTTTAATGGATTTTCAGGATTACCTGGAAGAGTTTTATGCTCGCTACAACGTCGAGCTGATTCGCGCGCCGGAGGGTTTTTTCTATCTGCGCCCGCGGTCGACCACGCTGATCCCGCGCTCGGTGCTCTCCGAGCTGGATATGATGGTGGGTAAAATTCTCTGCTATCTCTACCTCAGCCCGGAGCGTCTGGCCAACGAGGGCATCTTCACTCAGCAGGAGCTTTACGACGAGCTGCTGACCCTCGCAGACGAAGCCAAGCTGCTCAAGCTGGTCAATAACCGTTCTACCGGGTCCGACCTTGACCGCCAGAAGCTGCAGGAAAAAATGCGCGCTTCGCTCAACCGCCTGCGCCGCCTCGGCATGGTGTGGTTTATGGGCCATGACAGCAGCAAATTCCGCATTACCGAATCGGTGTTTCGCTTCGGCGCCGACGTGCGCGCCGGTGACGATCCGCGCGAAGCCCAGCTGCGTATGATCCGCGACGGTGAAGCGATGGCGCTGGAAAATCGCCTGCAGCTTAATGATGAGAATGAAGAGAATCAGCCGGATAGCGGGGAGGAAGAGTAATGATTGAACGCGGTAAGTTTCGCTCGCTGACGCTGGTTAACTGGAACGGTTTTTTTGCCCGTACTTTTGATCTCGATGAATTAGTGACCACGCTTTCCGGTGGTAACGGTGCCGGTAAATCCACGACCATGGCCGCCTTCGTCACCGCACTGATCCCGGACCTGACGCTGCTGCACTTTCGTAACACCACGGAAGCGGGGGCGACCAGTGGCTCGCGCGATAAAGGCCTGCACGGTAAGCTGCGCGCTGGCGTCTGCTACTCCGTGCTGGACGTGATCAACTCCCGCCACCAGCGCGTGGTGGTCGGCGTTCGTCTACAGCAGGTCGCCGGTCGCGATCGTAAAGTCGATATCAAGCCTTTTGCGATCCAGGGCCTGCCAACCTCCATCCAGCCAACTCAGCTGCTGACCGAAACCCTTAACGAGCGCCAGGCGCGCGTGGTGACGCTCAACGAGCTGAAAGATAAGCTCGAAGCGATGGAAGGGGTGCAGTTCAAGCAGTTTAACTCTATTACCGAGTATCACTCGCTGATGTTCGACCTGGGCGTGGTGGCTCGCCGCCTGCGTTCGGCTTCGGACCGTAGCAAATACTATCGCCTGATCGAAGCCTCGCTGTACGGCGGTATTTCGAGCACCATTACCCGCTCGCTGCGCGACTACCTGTTGCCGGAAAACGGCGGCGTGCGTAAGGCGTTCCAGGATATGGAAGCGGCGCTGCGTGAAAACCGCATGACGCTGGAAGCTATCCGCGTGACGCAGTCGGACCGCGACCTGTTCAAGCATCTGATTAGCGAAGCCACCAACTACGTTGCCGCCGACTATATGCGTCACGCTAACGAGCGACGCATTCATCTCGACAAGGCGCTGGAGTATCGTCGCGATCTGTTCACCTCCCGCGCTCAGCTCGCGGCGGAACAGTATAAGCACGTCGATATGGCCCGCGAGCTGCAGGAACATAACGGCGCGGAAGGCGATCTGGAAGCCGATTATCAGGCCGCCAGCGACCATCTGAACCTGGTGCAGACCGCTCTGCGCCAGCAGGAAAAAATCGAGCGCTATGAAGCGGATCTTGATGAACTGCAGATTCGCCTCGAAGAACAAAATGAAGTCGTCGCGGAAGCGGTTGACCAGCAGGAAGAGAACGAAGCCCGCGCCGAAGCCGCCGAGCTGGAAGTGGATGAGCTGAAAAACCAGCTTGCCGACTACCAGCAGGCGCTGGACGTGCAGCAGACTCGCGCGATTCAGTACACCCAGGCGCTGCAGGCGCTGGAGCGGGCAAAAGCCCTCTGCCATCTGCCGGATTTAACGCCGGAGAGCGCCGACGAGTGGCTGGAAACTTTCCAGGCGAAAGAGCAGGAAGCGACGGAGAAAATGCTGTCGCTGGAACAGAAGATGAGCGTGGCGCAAACCGCGCACAGCCAGTTTGAACAGGCTTACCAGCTGGTGGCGGAGATCAACGGCCCGCTGGCACGTAATGAAGCCTGGAACGTGGCGCGCGAGCTGCTGCGCGAAGGCGTTAATCAACGTCATCAGGCCGAACAGGCGCACGGGCTGCGCAGTCGTCTGACGGAGCTTGAACAGCGTCTGCGTGAACAGCAGGATGCCGAACGCCAGCTCAATGAGTTCTGTAAGCGCCAGGGCAAACGCTACGATATCGACGAGCTGGAAGCCCTGCACCAGGAGCTGGAAGCCCGCATCGCATCCCTTGCCGACAGCGTTTCCACCGCCAGCGAACGGCGGATGACCCTGCGTCAGGAGCTGGAACAGCTGCAGTCGCGGACGCAAACGCTGATGCGCCGCGCGCCCATCTGGCTGGCGGCGCAGAACAGCCTCAATCAGCTGTGCGAGCAGAGCGGCGAGCAGTTTGAGTCAAGCCAGGACGTCACCGAATATCTCCAGCAGCTGCTGGAGCGTGAACGCGAAGCTATCGTGGAGCGCGATGAAGTCGGGGCCCGCAAGCGCGCTATCGACGATGAAATTGAGCGTCTTAGCCAGCCGGGCGGTTCGGAAGATCAGCGCCTGAACGCGCTGGCGGAACGTTTTGGCGGCGTACTGCTGTCGGAAATCTACGATGACGTGAGTCTCGATGATGCGCCGTATTACTCCGCGCTCTACGGTCCTTCCCGCCACGCCATTGTGGTACCGGATCTGTCGCTGATTGCCGATCAGCTGGAAGGTCTCGAAGATTGTCCCGAAGATCTCTACCTGATCGAGGGCGATCCGCAGTCGTTCGATGACAGCGTATTCAGCGTCGATGAGCTGGAAAAGGCGGTGGTCGTTAAGATTGCCGATCGTCAGTGGCGCTATTCACGCTTCCCGACGCTGCCGCTGTTTGGCCGCGCCGCGCGTGAAAGCCGCGTTGAAACGCTGCACGCCGAGCGCGAAAGCCTGTCCGAGCGCTTTGCGACCCTGTCGTTTGATGTGCAGAAAACCCAGCGCCTCCATCAGGCGTTCAGCCGCTTTATCGGTAACCATCTTGCGGTAGCCTTTGAGGACGACCCGGAAGAAGAAATCCGTAAACTGAATACGCGTCGCGGCGAACTGGAGCGGGCGCTGACCGCCCATGAGAGCGATAACCAGCAGAACCGGGTGCAGTATGAGCAGGCAAAAGAGGGCGTATCCGCACTCAACCGCCTGCTGCCGCGTCTGAATTTGCTGGCCGATGACTCGCTGGCCGATCGCGTGGATGAGATCCAGGAACGCCTGGACGAAGCGCAGGAAGCCGCGCGCTTCGTCCAGCAGCATGGGAATCAGCTGGCAAAACTGGAGCCGATCGTTTCCGTGCTTCAAAGCGACCCGGAGCAGTTTGAACAGCTGAAAGAAGATTACGCATATTCGCAGCAGACTCAGCGCGACGCGCGTCAGCAGGCATTTGCGCTGACCGAAGTGGTGCAGCGTCGCGCCCACTTTAGCTACTCCGATTCCGCAGAGATGCTGAGCGGTAATAGCGATCTGAACGAGAAGCTGCGCCAGCGTCTGGAGCAGGCTGAGGCGGAGCGCGCCCGTACCCGTGAAGCGCTGCGTACCCACGCCGCGCAGCTCAACCAGTACAACCAGGTGCTGGCATCGCTGAAAAGTTCCTACGACACCAAGAAAGAGCTGCTCAACGACCTGCATAAAGAGCTTCAGGACATTGGCGTGCGCGCCGACGCCGGCGCCGAAGAGCGCGCTCGTCTGCGCCGCGATGAGCTTCATGCTCAGCTCAGCAACAACCGCGCGCGGCGGAACCAGCTCGAAAAAGCATTGACCTTCTGCGAAGCGGAAATGGATAACCTGACCCGCAGGCTGCGCAAGCTGGAGCGCGATTACTGCGAAATGCGCGAACAGGTGGTCAGCGCTAAAGCCGGCTGGTGTGCGGTCATGCGCCTGGTGAAAGACAACGGCGTGGAGCGTCGCCTGCATCGTCGCGAGCTGGCCTACCTTTCGGCAGATGAACTGCGCTCGATGTCGGATAAGGCGCTCGGCGCGCTGCGTCTGGCGGTCTCGGATAACGAACACCTGCGCGATGTACTGCGTATTTCTGAAGATCCGAAACGCCCGGAGCGTAAAATCCAGTTCTTTGTCGCCGTTTATCAGCATCTGCGCGAGCGTATTCGCCAGGATATCATCCGCACCGACGATCCGGTGGAAGCGATTGAGCAGATGGAGATCGAACTCAGCCGTCTGACGGAAGAGCTGACCAACCGCGAGCAGAAGCTGGCCATCAGCTCCCGCAGCGTGGCCAATATTATCCGCAAGACTATCCAGCGCGAGCAAAACCGTATTCGTATGCTCAACCAGGGGCTGCAGAGCGTCTCCTTCGGCCAGGTCAACAGCGTGCGTCTGAACGTCAACGTGCGGGAAACCCACTCGATGCTGCTGGACGTGCTGTCAGAACAGCATGAACAGCATCAGGACCTGTTTAACAGCAATCGTCTGACCTTCTCGGAAGCGCTGGCGAAGCTGTATCAGCGCCTCAATCCGCAGATTGATATGGGGCAGCGTACGCCGCAGACCATCGGTGAAGAGCTGCTGGACTACCGCAACTATCTGGAGATGGAAGTGGAAGTTAACCGTGGTTCCGACGGCTGGCTGCGCGCGGAATCCGGTGCGCTATCGACCGGTGAGGCTATCGGTACCGGGATGTCGATTCTGGTGATGGTGGTACAGAGCTGGGAAGATGAATCCATGCGCCTGCGCGGTAAGGACATTTCGCCGTGTCGTCTGCTGTTCCTTGATGAAGCGGCGCGTCTGGATGCTCGCTCTATCGCGACGCTGTTCGAGCTCTGCGATCGTCTGGAGATGCAGCTGATTATCGCGGCGCCGGAAAATATCAGCCCGGAAAAAGGTACCACCTATAAGCTGGTGCGTAAGGTCGTGAATAATCACGAGCACGTGCACGTCGTCGGGCTGCGTGGCTTCGCACCGCAGCTGCCCGAAACGCTGCCGGGAACGGCAAATGCTTCATAGGATGGTACAATAACCAGCCAAAGGGCGACGCGATGTCGCCCTTTTTGTTATCCGTTCCTGTACTTTAGGATTGTATAATCTTTTAACTTCTTTACATTTGGGAAGGCAAAAGCGTTTTCGTCTTCATATACTGAAAGTAAGCCCCATTTTAGCGGGCAGCAATGTGTTAACAGGGGGCAAGGGATGTTGCTAAAGAAACGGTATGGTCGTCAATTGTCTGCGCTCAGCCTGAGCCTGGCGTTTGCATTTGCTCCACTGTTCAATGTCCAGGCTGAAGAGCCTGAAGTGGTACCATCGGATAGCTCTGCCACCATCAGCGAGCTCTCTTCCGCGCTAAGCCAAAGCGCAAACCAATCCGCGGCGGTCGCCCAAATGGCCGGCGAGCAGGCGCTTTCTGCCGATGCGGCAGCGAAGAGCCGCGCCGGGATTCAGGCGGTACTGCCGTCCGGTTATCAACCCGTATTTATGAATCCGCTGGTATCGCTGTATGCGGCCAGGGATATGAAACCGATGTGGGATAACCGCGAGGCGGTGCAGGCGTTTCAACAGCAGCTGGCTGAGGTTGCTATCGCCGGTTTTCAGCCGCAGTTCACCACCTGGGTTGAGCTGTTGACCGACCCGGCAGTGAACGGTCTGGCGCGGGATGTCGTTCTGTCTGACGCCATGATGGGCTATCTGCATTTTATTAGCGGTATTCCGACTCAGGGCAACCGCTGGCTGTATGGCACGAAACCGTATGCCATGTCGACGCCGCCTCTGTCGGTGATTAACCAGTGGCAGGTGGCGCTGGATAACGGTTCGCTGCCGCAGTTTATTGCGGGTCTGGCTCCGCAGCATCCGCAGTATGCCGCAATGCATCAGGCGCTATTAGCTCAGGTTGCCGATTCCCGTCCCTGGCCGCAGCTCACCGGTAAGACGTCGCTGCGCCCGGGGGAATGGAGCAACGATGCCGGCGCGCTGCGCGAAATTTTACAGCGCACCGGTATGCTGGATGACGCGGCAAAAATTTCGTTGCCCGGCGATGAGGTGGTGAGTCCGTCCGCCGGGAAAAAGACCAAAAGCAGCGGCCGTGGCGTTTACGATCGCCAGTTAGTGGAGGGCGTTAAGCGCTTCCAGGCGTGGCAGGGACTGGGCGCAGACGGCGTGATTGGTCAGGCGACCCGCGACTGGCTCAACGTTTCTCCTGCGCAGCGCGCCGGCGTGCTGGCATTGAATATCCAGCGTTTGCGCCTGCTGCCGGGTAATCTGGCGACCGGAATTATGGTGAATATTCCCGCCTTTTCGCTGGTCTATTACCAGGACGGTAGCCAGGTGCTGGCATCGCGGGTTATCGTTGGCCGTCCGGACCGCAAAACCCCTATGATGAGCAGTGCGCTGAACAACGTTGTGGTCAACCCGCCGTGGAACGTTCCGCCGACGCTGGCGCGCAACGATATTCTGCCGAAGGTGCGCAATAACCCAGGCTATCTTGAGCAGCACGGCTATACGATGATGCGCGGCTGGAATAGCAAAGAGACTATTGACCCGTATCAGGTGGACTGGGAAACGATAACCGCATCGAATCTGCCGTTCCGCTTCCAGCAGGCTCCCGGCGCGCGCAATTCGCTGGGGCGCTATAAATTCAATATGCCAAGTTCAGATGCGATATATTTGCACGATACGCCCAATCACAATCTGTTCCAGCGTGATGGACGCGCGCTGAGTTCCGGGTGCGTGCGCGTGAATAAAGCCTCAGAACTGGCCAATATGCTGCTTCAGGATGCTGGCTGGAATGATGCGCGTATTTCAGATGCGCTTAAACAGGGGAATACCCGCTACGTTAATATTCGCCAGAATATCCCGGTTAATCTCTATTATTTGACCGCGTTCGTCGGCGCTGATGGACGTACACAATATCGAACAGATATTTACAATTACGATCTCACCGCGCGATCCAGCGCACAAATTCTACCTAAAGCTGAACAATTAATCAGATAAATGAAGTAGTTCAACGGATTTGGTTGTCCTACCTCTGTGTGAAAACGGGCCTTGCACGCTGCAAGGCCCGAGTTTACTGGGGTTAGGCTACCTTGACGTTGGCAATAATGCCCGGTAAGGTGCCTTTCGTGCGCCAGAAGTGCATATACATATAATCCTGCAAAGGCGCTGTGGCAGTAAGCAGCCCGTTCTCCATAGCTGATATTTATTAGCCGTAGGGGAGCGAGCGCGTGCTGGCGGCTAACGGGCGCGTTGCGGGAAAAGTATATTACGATTCATTTACCTGTAGACCTGATTATCATGGACAAATTTGACGCTAATCGCCGCAAACTGCTGGCGTTAGGTGGAGCGGCGCTCGGTGCTGCTGCCATTCTGCCTGCGCCGGCATTTGCCACCCTCTCGACCCCCCGACCGCGTATTTTGACGCTGAACAACCTGCATACCGGTGAATCACTCAAGGCGGAGTTTTTCGATGGCAGAGGCTATATTCAGGATGAATTAGCAAGACTTAATCATTTTTTCCGTGATTATCGCGCGAATAAGATTAAGTCCATCGATCCCGGTTTGTTCGATCAACTCTATCGTTTGCAGGGATTACTTGGTACCAACAAGCCTGTCCAGCTTATTTCCGGTTATCGTTCTGTTGATACCAATAATGAGCTTCGCGCGCGTAGCCGGGGTGTGGCAAAACACAGCTACCACACTAAAGGCCAGGCCATGGATTTTCATATTGAAGGCATTTCGTTAAGCAATGTTCGCAAAGCCGCGTTATCTATGCGCACAGGTGGTGTAGGATACTACCCACGTAGCAACTTTGTGCATATTGATACCGGGCCAGTACGGCACTGGTAACGAAAGGAGCCTCATGAACTATCGTATTATTCCGGTTACCGCGTTCGCGCAGAACTGTTCTTTAATCTGGTGTGAACAAACCAAACTGGCGGCGCTGGTCGATCCCGGCGGTGATGCTGAGCGAATCAAACAGGAAGTCGCGGCGGCAGGCGTTAGCCTGATGCAGATTCTGCTCACGCACGGTCATCTCGATCACGTTGGTGCGGCGGCGGAGCTGGCACAACATTATGGCGTGCCGATTATTGGGCCGGAAAAAGAAGATGAGTTCTGGCTGGAAGGATTACCGGCGCAGAGCCGGATGTTCGGTCTGGAAGATTGCCAGCCGCTGCAGCCAGATCGCTGGCTGAACGAAGGCGATACGGTCAGCGTGGGGAATATTTCCCTGCAGGTGCTGCACTGCCCAGGCCATACGCCGGGGCACGTGGTCTTCTTCGATCCTGCTTCCCGACTGTTGATTTCTGGCGATGTGATTTTTAAAGGCGGAGTAGGGCGTAGCGACTTCCCTCGCGGCGACCATAGCCAACTGATCGATGCGATTAAGCGCAAGCTGTTGCCGCTGGGCGATGACGTGTCGTTTATTCCGGGTCATGGACCGATGTCGACCCTTGGCTATGAGCGTCTGCACAACCCATTCCTGCAGGATGAAATGCCGGTCTGGTGACCTAAACCAGCATATAAAAAAGGCCGCACATGCGGCCTTTTGTTGTCATCCCTAAACCACCTCCTAGGGAGGTGGTGATTGCTCCTGTAAGGCTTTAGCCTGAAGAATGCCCATGTCGGAATATCTCTGCTTACTCACCACAAGTAAAAGGAGACAAACCGACATGGGACTTTACAGGAGTTCATCACATGTATATTGGCGTTGCAAATACCACATAGTCTGGACACCCAAGTACCGATTCAGGATCCTGAAAGATAAGCTGGGTAAGGAGCTGTACAGGACGATCTATATCCTCTGTGGAATAAAGGATTGTGAGGTTCTGGAGCTAAATGTTCAGCCCGATCATGTACATCTGGTCGTCATCATTCCACCAAAGATCTCGATATCAACTCTGATGGGCCATCTAAAAGGACGCAGTGCCATCAGGCTTTATAACCGTTTTCCACATATCAGGAAGAAGCTATGGGGGAATCATTTTTGGTCGCGAGGCTACTTTGTCGATACGGTGGGAGTGAATGAAGAAATTATCAGACGATATGTGAGGCATCAGGAGAAAACGGAACAAACGTATGAACAGCAGATGGAATTGCTAGAGTAATCAGCGGAAGGTGACAATAGCCCCCCTTACAGGGGGCATTCTCAAAAGCCACCTTCTCAGAAGGTGG
>NZ_WCIN01000046.1:132654-266243 GCF_009025755.1 Klebsiella sp. RCJ4 | reverse complement strand
ACTACAGCAGCGCTTTCGCTTTCGCGACCACGTTGTCCACGGTGAAGCCAAACTCTTCAAACAGCTGCTCCGCCGGCGCAGACTCACCGAAGGTGGTCATGCCAACGATCGCGCCGTTCAGGCCCACGTATTTGAACCAGTAGTCGGCGATACCCGCTTCGATGGCCACGCGCGCAGAGACGGCTTTCGGCAGCACGGCTTCACGGTAAGCGGCATCCTGCCTGTCGAACGCGTCGGTGGACGGCATGGAAACCACGCGCGCCTTCACGCCTTCGGCAGTCAGTTTTTCGTAAGCGGCAACCGCCAGCTCCACTTCAGAACCGGTGGCGATGAAGATCAGCTCCGGCTGTCCCGCGCAGTCTTTCAGCACGTAGCCGCCGCGGGCGACGTTCGCCAGCTGCTCTTCGGTACGCTCCTGCTGCGCCAGGTTCTGACGGGAGAGGATCAGCGCGGTCGGGCCGTCCTGACGCTGCACGCCGTATTTCCACGCAATGGCGGATTCCACCTGGTCGCACGGACGCCATGTTGACATATTCGGGGTGACGCGCAGGGAAGCCACCTGCTCAACCGGCTGGTGCGTCGGGCCGTCTTCGCCCAGACCGATGGAGTCGTGGGTGTAGACCATCACCTGACGCTGCTTCATCAGCGCCGCCATACGTACCGCGTTACGCGCGTACTCGACGAACATCAGGAAGGTGGAGGTGTACGGCAGGAAACCGCCGTGCAGGGCGATACCGTTGGCAATCGCGGTCATACCGAATTCACGCACGCCGTAGTGGATATAGTTACCGGCAGCGTCTTCGTTGATGGCCTTAGAGCCGGACCACAGGGTCAGGTTACTTGGCGCCAGGTCAGCGGAGCCGCCGAGGAACTCAGGCAGCAGCGGGCCGAAGGCTTCAATGGCGTTCTGGGACGCTTTACGGCTGGCGATTTTCGCCGGGTTAGCCTGCAGCTTC
Organism: Klebsiella sp. RCJ4; assembly: GCF_009025755.1. Classification (NCBI taxonomy): domain Bacteria; kingdom Pseudomonadati; phylum Pseudomonadota; class Gammaproteobacteria; order Enterobacterales; family Enterobacteriaceae; genus Klebsiella; species Klebsiella sp. RCJ4. The sequence continues at coordinate 265,287 of NZ_WCIN01000046.1, read as the reverse complement.
GCGATGAATTCGTTCGCTTTCGCGTCGAAATCAGCCGGCATCTCGCCTTTCATACGGCGGGTAAACTCGGCGGCTTCCTGCGGGAAGGCTCTGGCGTAGGCAGCGAATTTCTCGTTCCACGCGGACTCTTTCGCCTGGCCGGCTTCTTTGGCATCCCACTGGGCATAGATTTCAGACGGGATTTCAAACGCCGGGTGTTTCCAGCCGAGCGCTTCGCGGGTCAGCGCGATTTCCGCGTCGCCCAGCGGCGCGCCATGGGAGTCGTGGGTACCGGCTTTGTTCGGCGAACCGAAACCGATGATGGTTTTGCACATCAGCAGGGACGGTTTGTCGGTAACCGCACGCGCTTCCTCTACCGCGCGTTTAATCGAGTCAGCATCGTGACCGTCAACGCCGCGCACCACGTGCCAGCCGTAGGCTTCAAAACGCTTCGCGGTGTCATCGGTGAACCAGCCTTCGACGTGACCGTCGATGGAGATGCCGTTGTCGTCATAGAACGCCACCAGCTTGCCCAGTTTCAGGGTACCGGCCAGAGAACATACCTCGTGAGAGATACCTTCCATCATGCAGCCGTCGCCCATGAACGCGTAGGTGAAGTGGTCAACAATGTCGTGGCCCGGGCGGTTGAACTGCGCCGCCAGAGTTTTCTCCGCGATGGCCATACCAACCGCATTCGCAATACCCTGCCCCAGCGGACCGGTGGTGGTTTCCACGCCCGCGGTGTAGCTGACTTCCGGGTGACCCGGCGTTTTAGAGTGCAGCTGACGGAAGTTCTTCAGCTCTTCAATCGGCAGATCATAACCGGTGAGGTGCAGCAGGCTGTAAATCAGCATGGAACCGTGGCCGTTGGACAGGACAAAACGGTCGCGGTCGGCCCATGACGGGTTCTGCGGGTTATGATTCAGGAAATCACGCCACAGGACTTCGGCAATGTCAGCCATACCCATCGGGGCACCCGGGTGACCGGATTTGGCTTTCTGTACTGCGTCCATGCTCAGCGCTCGCAGCGCGTTGGCGCACAGGCTGCGGGTGGTTTTTGTGGTATTCATAAGTCTCTTTTCCTGCCCTTACAGCATCTGCTGAATCTGATTTTCCAGTTTGACCTGATCGACCGCGAACAGGCGGATACCTTCCGCCAGTTTTTCCACCGCCATCGGATCCTGATGATGCTGCCAGAGGAACTCCGCCTGAGTCATCGGGCTGGGGCGGGTTTCCGTCACGCAGCCGGGCGCCAGCTGGCGACTCAGCGCGCCTTCGCTGGCGGCCAGTTCATCAAGCAGCGCCGGGGAGATAGTCAGGCGATCGCAGCCCGCCAGCGCCTGGATCTGCTCGATACGGCGGAAGCTGGCCCCCATCACCACGGTGTCGTAGCCGTGCGATTTGTAGTACTGATAAATCTGGCGCACGGAAACCACGCCCGGATCGCTGTCGACCTGATACTCCGACTGCGGTTGGTTTTTCTGATACCAGTCGTAAATACGCCCCACGAACGGCGAGATTAAAAAGACGCCCGCTTCGGCGCAGGCCCGCGCCTGGGCAAAGGAGAACAGCAGGGTCAGGTTACAGTTGATACCGCTTTGTTCCAGCTCCTCTGCGGCGCGAATCCCCTCCCAGGTGGCGGCAAGTTTGATAAGGATGCGTTCCGGCCCGATGCCGTTCTTTTCATACATCTGAATAAGCTTGCGCGCCTTCGACACGCACATCCCGCGATCCCAGGCAAAACGGGCATCGACTTCGGTAGAAATACGCCCCGGCACATGACGCAGTACCTCGGTACCGATATCCACCGCCACCTGATCGCAGGCGTTTATCAGCTGCGTTTCCGGGCTGCCGCCCTGCCGACGCGCCTTGCCGATTGCGTCGGCAATCAGCGCCTGATACTGCGGGAGCTGCGCGGCCTTCAGCACCAGTGAAGGGTTGGTGGTCGCATCCTGCGGGGCAAATTTTTTAATCGATTCGATATCGCCGGTGTCGGCAACCACCGTGGTGTATTTTTTCAGTTCGTCTAACTGGCTCATAGTCTGTTCCTTATATTACGACTGCGGATATTAATCTCTGGCGTGCTGGTGTTCGTAATAGTCGATACGCTCCACTTTCGACGCGGAGCCGCCGCCTTCATATTCGGATTCAAGCCAGGCCTGAATAATTTTTTTGCCCAACTCCGGGCCAATCACGCGCGCGCCAAGAGTGATAATCTGCGCGTTATTACTTTTGCGCGCCCGCTCGGCGGAGAAAGTATCGTGGCACTGGGCGGCTCGTACCCCCGGCACTTTATTTGCCACAATGCTCATTCCAATGCCTGTGCCGCAAATCAGGATGCCGCGATCGTGCTCGCCCTGCTTTATTGACATTGCCACCGCGTGGGCAACATCCGGATAGACCATGCTGCCCTGGCGTTTATCGCTGCTGTAATCCGCGACCTTAATTCCCTGCCCATTCAGATAAGCGACGATAGCGTCGCGAAAAGCATAGGCGGCATCATCCGCACCAATAGCGATTGTTTTCATGATAATTTCCTTAATTTAGCTGTACGTCTTAATTTAGTTCCGGATAAAAAAAGATTTGGTCGCCGCGCTGAATATCCTGGGGGACGTCACCATTGAGATGCACCATCCCCGGTAATTCAGCGGTGGCAGCGCCATCAAATTTTAAAGTGATATGGCCAAGCCGTTTTAAATTTGCCGTTGCAACGCTACCTACCGCCGTGACTCGATAAATAGTCTCATTTATTTTCATTATCTGCCCGGGTGACAATTCAGCTGTCAGCTCACTGCTCTGATGTACGGCGCAATACATCGCAATATCGTCAGGAACGGATTCAGAAAATAAAATCAGCTGATGCTCCTGTAGAGAGTTTTTGACATATTCCCCGACAGCCGTGATAAGTAATGAATACAACGGCGCGATCATATTATTTGTTCCCTTTGGTGGCAGGCGAAGATAATGTCACTTTCTCTTCACTGGTTTCTTCTTTTACTGGTTCAACCCTCGGCGCGCGCTTTTTCAGACGTTTATCAAACCAGGCCACCAGTATCGGCGCGGTAATCATGGTGATGATGCTCGCCGTCGCCAGCTGCGCGGTCGCGGCATCCACGTACATCGCCAGCGAGGGGTCGGCCTGAGCCACCATTGCCGGCGTCAGCGCAGAGCTGGCGGCGGTTGTCCCCAGCGCGGCGCCCAGCGCGGTTTTCTTCTTCAGGAACAGGTTGTAGATAAAATAGAACACAATGCCGGTTAGCGCAGAGATAATGCCAAGCAGGATCCCGGACAGTCCGGCGGTAAAGACCGTGTTAATGCTGGAATTGGCGCCGATGGCAAACGACATAATAATGATAATCAGCGGCTGAGCGGCGGCGCACAGCTGTTTGAAACGATCATCAAGGTTGCCCCATAGCATACCAATCAGCAGCGGGATCAGCATCGATAGCAGCGCGGCGAAAGGAATATTGGCCAGGCCGCTGACCCCCAGCACCATCATGGTAACAAAGGGCCCATCCTTGACGCAGAAGACGGAGATCGCCCCGGCGTCGCTGGCATCGCCGTAGTTGCTGCACAGCGCGATATATAGCGAGCTGTTGGAGCTGGTTAAGCAGGCAATCAGCGCCAGGGTCGAAATACCGAGGAAACCGTTGGGGCCAAACATCGCTCCGGCCACCCATACGGCCAGCGCGCCGGCGAGGCATTTCAGGAACAGCAGCACCGCGCCTTTATAGAGCGGCAAGCCGGCCTGGCGGATATTGATCGAGGTACCGCAAATTAGCAGAAAAATCCCCATCATTGCGCTGGAACCAACCTTGAATAATGCGGTCGTCGGGCCGCCGATGCCCAGGACTTCCGGCGCAAAGGTATTAATAAGAATCGCCGCGAGCAACGGAATAATAATTAAACCGCCTGGCACCTTATTCATCTTCTCTAATATATTTATGTTCATAGGGTAACTCATAAATTATGATTTAACAGAGATAACGACGCAATACTACCCGGACGACCATTACGTCGTTTTTTATTTATATGACCGGTGGGTTATAGCTGCGCTTCTTTATAAATTCTTTCAACAATAGTACTAATAATATCTTCTGGTCCGGTTAAACCGCCTTTACCGACGCAAATCAATCCCGCATAATCGCCGCCGATAATACGCACCATATCGGTTTGCGGTATCACGTAGTCAATCATTTCAATCCCGGTAGCGCCGAGCTCTTTAAGAACATTCACCATCGTATCGCCACCGGTCATATACAGGCCTTTAATTTCTCCGGCTGCGCAGTTAAGCACGTCACGAACAATATTCCCCAGTCCCTGGTTAATATTTTCCGCAGCCTGTCCGTGGGCCAGCCCAAAGCGCTGCTCTTCTTCCTGAAGATTCAGCAGCCGCCCGGTTAACGCGGATTCAAAAACGAAGATGGCGTTCTGCTGTGCCGGCACGCACTGCCGGGCATGCTGCACCACGCGATTCACTTCGATTTCAGCGGCGTTTTTCCTGTCAACCAGCAGTTCGGCATCAACAGGAATGTGACATACTCTTTCGTCATTAGCGATCAGATGCTGAAGCTGCTTTTTAGTCACCGGCGTGGCGCTACCGGCAACCACCAGAATCGAACCGCGCGGGTTTTCCGCCCCTGACGACGCTGTCGCGCTGCTGCGCGCTTCCCGCATCAGGCCACGACGGACCGCAAGCCGCTCGGTAAAAGGCCCCGGGTCGACCGCCAGCACGTTCCAGTTCAGTGCCACCACCGCCCCGGCAATCGCATCGACATCGTCAACGGTAATCGCATCAACGACGATCACCCGCACGCCGCGCTGCTGCTGTTCCTGGAGATCCCGCTGCAGTTGCCCCTCGCCTTTCATCACCGAGGCCAGCGCGATATGTCCGACCTGATGATGGGTCTGCGCCGCCAGCAATCCCGGCACCCAGGATTCGGTAACCGGGGTACGTACATCGCGTGCGACATCGGTTCGCGAAAGCGCGACGGAGTCAATTACCGAATAGCCGCCAACCAGAATACGCCGCGACTGCGGCATCGCCGGCACGACGACGGCAACCGTTTCCAGCGGCAATTGTTCCAGCATGGCGTCAATTTCAAAGCCGATACCGCCGCGCAGCGTGGTATCAATACGCTTGGTAAAGTAGTGCGCGCCGCGCGCCTGCAGCTGCTTCACCGCGGCGCTGACCTGCTGCTGGGCTTCCGCTTTCGGCAAAGGACGGCTGTCGCTGCTGACGACCATCGCCGGATACTCCACCTCATTGCGGGCGAAGGATTCAGTATCGAAGAACGCGGCGGTTTTTAACCCGCTACGCGCCAGCAGCACCCCGACGGTGGTCGCACCGGTCAGATCGTCGGCCACGATCCCCAGCTTACCGCCTTCCCCCTGCGGCCAGATCATTTCAATACAGGCGGGCGTCACGCCGGAGACGTAGATTCCTTCATGAATAAACTCCGCCAGCGGGCCACTTTTACCGGTGGGATGGAGGTTAATCGTCGGAATACCGCGTTTGGGATAGAGACCGCAGCGTAGCGTGCCGCCGCAGTCGATAACCATCAGGCCGATCTCCTCTTCCGGCGGCTCGCCATTTTTAAATACGTCGACGGAAGGCCAGCCGGTCAGTTCGCTCAGGCGCTCAACAACCGGGGGACAAATCCCCCCGGTGATATAAGCAATCTTTTTCGCCTGGCTAATATTAATGGTCAGCGGCCCGCCCCAGCCCTTACAGCCTTTGCTAATTAACAGATGTTTTTCCATTTCTCTGCCCTTTTGCTTCGCATTAACCTCAGCGATTAGTGGTTTTTCATTTTCCAGTAGCTCACCGCGGCCATCGTGGACTCCAGCATACTGACGGTGCCCGCTTTACCGGTGCCGGCAATATCAAACGCCGTGCCGTGGTCTACCGAGCTACGCATAAACGGCAGGCCAAAGGTAATGGTCACGGAACGCTCAAAATCGAGGGTTTTACAGGCGATATGCCCCTGATCGTGGTAAAGCGAGAGGATGGCGTCATAGCGCCCCTGTTTACCCAGATGGAAGACGGAATCTGCCGGCACCGGGCCGATGGCGTTAATCCCCATTTCCTGCGCCGCTTTGACTGCCGGGATGAGGTTATCGGCTTCTTCGTGGCCAAACAGGCCGTTGTCTGAACCATGCGGATTCAGCGCGGCTACCGCAATGCGCGGATTTTTGATATTTAGCGCGGTGAACTCATGGTGGATCTGCTGCACGCAGGCCAGAACGCGCTCTTTATTGGCGTAATCGCAGGCGTCTTTAAGCGCCATATGACGGCTCACGAAGAAGACCCGCAGGTTATGAACGTGGAACATGGTCAGGCCATAATCGGATTGCGTTTCAACCTGATAGATCTCGGTATGACCCGGCAGTTTACACCCCGCCAGCTTGATTGCTTCTTTATGAATCGGCGCGGTAGAGACCACATCGATCAGGCCGGCTTTCCCCAGTTCGATAGATTTCAGAACATAGTCCAGCGACATCTGCCCCGCCAGCTTCTGCACTTTGCCCCATTCAATGCTCTCGCAGTCATAATCATCGGTTTCCAGCACGTCCAGCGTACCCCAGCTGAAGCGAGCTTCCTGCGGATGGCTAATTTTGTTAATCGGAAAATCACAGCCCATGATTTTCATTGCTCTGGCGATAATCGGCGCTGAGCCAATCAAAAAAGGTTTGCACTCGTCGTAGACGCTTTTCTCCATCATCGTCGCGACTGAAATCTCCGGACCAATCCCGGCAGGATCGCCAATGGTAAGTGCGACAACGGGCTTTTTCTCTTGTGACATCGTGGACCTCTCGTAGTGAAAATCGGTTTGTTCATATGTTCAATAGTGAATCATATGGTCAAAACATTACCTGATGATTGAGAGGTTATTGGTGATTTAGATCACATAAAAAAATCCATAGATTTATTTTATAAAAAAATGTGATCTAACATATGTTCATTGGGTGATAAAAAGTTCAATCTCACTCATAAGCGAAAGCCATTTCACGACAAGCTATTGATTTACCTATTACGGAGAACAAAATGGAACAAATCTGGTTAGGAACCAGCTGGAAAATGAACAAACCGTTATCGCAAGCCATGGCCTTTTGTGAAACGCTGGCGCAGCGGTTACCGCAGGTGAGGCATCCGAAAATCCAGCCGTTTATTATTCCCCCTTTCACCGCCATTTATCCCGTCAGCCAGTATCTACAGCAGCATCAGATCCCCTGCCTGACCGGCGCGCAGAATATGCATGAAGCGGAAAACGGCGCCTGGACCGGTGAAATATCCGCCGCCATGCTGGCTGAAACCGGCGCCGCCCTGGTCGAGCTTGGTCACTCCGAGCGTCGCGGCGCGTTCAATGAATCCGACGCCGCCATTAACCAAAAAGTACATCGCGCCCTGCGTCATGGCCTTCGGCCTCTGATCTGTATCGGCGACAGCGCCGATGAAAAACGCTGGCAGGTCTCACGGGAAACGGTAGTGCGGCAGATGAAAATCGCGCTTTATGGCCTGAATGAACAGCAGGTTTTACACACTCTGGTTGCCTATGAGCCCATATGGGCTATCGGCGAACACGGCACGCCGGCGACGCCGGAGCAGGCCGCAGAGATCCACCGGGCGCTGCGTCAGGCGTTATGCGAGACCTTCAGCGAAGAAATCGGACGGCGCGTTCCCCTGCTGTACGGCGGTAGCGTCAATCGGCAAAATGCCGTAGAACTCCTTCAGCAGGATGACATTAACGGACTGTTTATTGGCCGCGCGGCATGGGATGCCAACGGCTATTGCGACATTGTTCAACGCGTTACAGAGGAATTTATTCTTCAGGCGCAGTAGTATTAGGGAGACATCAAAGATGGAAACACCAGGCGATAACTATGACTGAACAAGACTCAGATTATGCGCTGCTGACAGAAATTGCCGTGGCCTATTACGATCAGGAGCAAACCCAGGAAGAGATTGCAAAACGCTTTGGGATCTCACGCATTAAGGTCGGTCGGCTGCTGAAAAAAGCTCGCCACGAAGGAATTGTCGAGATCAGCGTGAAATACCACCCGGTCTTCAGCTCCCAGATTGAGCAGCAGTTTATCTCCCATTTCGGCATCAAGCGCGCGCTTATCGCCCTGGACCATCACGACGAGGATGAACAGCGCCAGCAGGTCGCGGCGCTGGTCAGCAACTATCTCGCCGGGATCCTCAAAAGCGATATGACGGTGACCGTCGGGCAGGGTCGCAACGTCGCCGCCGTGGCCAACCACGTGGGGATTTTTCCGGAGCGCAACTGTCGCTTTATTTGCGGTATCGGCGGCACCAAGCGCGACAACCAGCTGATCGATGCCGATCACATCAGTCGAAACCTGGCGCGTAAATTCAACGGTTTTAGCGAAACGCTGTACGCCCCGGCCTATGTCGAAACGCCGGAACTGCGCTCGGCGTTTATGCAAAACCGGCTGATTAAAGCCACGCTCGAACAGGCCAGCAAGGCGGATGTCGCCATCATTGGCCTTGGCGATATGAATGAAAATAGCTTTATGGTGCAGCTCGGCTGGTTCTCCCCACAGGAGATTGCGACCGCGCGCCAGGAACAGGGCGTAGTGGGCGATCTCGCCGGCTATAGTTTTTTCAATATCCAGGGTAAACCGGTTGATACGGTGATGAACGATCGGGTTATCGGCCTGAGCCTTGAACAGCTCCGCGCCATCCCGTGCGTGATCGCCATTGCTTCGGAAAGCACCAAGGCAACGGCGATTCTCGGCGCGCTGCGCACCGGCGTGATTGACGTGCTGGCCACCAGCGCATCCAATGCCCGGGCGGTGATTAATATGCAGAAGGCGCTATGAATAAAGGGCGCCGCGGCGTCCTGAATTTCATGAGCGACCTGCCCTGGCGATTGTCGTACGCTTTTTCTCGGGCGGTGGCAAAAGCGTGGATTATTTCTTGTCCTGGTTTTCGTTAAGACAGCAGCAAGCTTTCCCGCAACATAATTCAGCGGCTTCCACAACGCGCTCAGCACGATAAGCGGGCCGAACCTCGCCGAACCGCCCCTACTGCGGCCAAAATTATCGCGACAGATATTGCTAATGGGCTATCCATAGCCACTCCTGTTTTCCGTAACGCTGTAGTGATGAGGTTGCGTTTATCCTGCCAGCTGTTTAAGCAGCTTTTCCACAAAGCACGGTACCACTTCGCTTGCCAGGCCATAGTGTTTTTCGGCAAATTCGCTGCCCACCTGGCTTGGCTCGAGGTTGAGCTCTACCGTATGGGCGCCCTGCAGCCGCGCTTCGTGAACAAAGCCTGCCGCCGGATAAACGTGCCCGGAAGTGCCGATGGCGATAAAGATATCGCACTCGGCCAGCGCAAGGTAGATCTCATCCATATCCAGCGGCATCTCGCCGAACCACACCACGTGCGGGCGCAGCGGCGCGGGGAACTGGCAGCAGTGGCATTTGTCCTCCGTCGTCACATCGCCGGTCCACGCCAGCACCTGGCCGCTCCACGAGCAGCGCACCTTCAGCAGCTCGCCGTGCATATGAATCACCCGGCGATTGCCCGCGCGCTCGTGCAGATTATCGATATTCTGGGTGACCAGCAGAAAACGATCGCCCAGCGCCTCTTCCAGCCGCGCCAGCGCCTGATGCGCCGCGTTGGGCACGATGTCCGGTCCTTGCAGCTGGCGGCGGCGGTCATTGTAAAACGCCTGCACCAGCGCCGGATCGCGGGCGAAGCCTTCCGGCGTCGCCACGTCTTCCACCCTATGCTCTTCCCACAGGCCATCGGCGGCGCGGAAGGTTTTAATTCCCGACTCTGCCGAAATACCCGCGCCGGTTAGCACCACGACTCTTGGTTTTTCCATCGTTTCAGGGGTCTCCTTATCTTCGCCGAAGAAAATCCGCTGACGCAGACGGTCTCGTAACCGACGCTTATTGCGGCGAAATCGGCTTAATCGATGTAAGCGGCGCGACTGCATAGCTACCTCTGTCGTTATTGAGTCAGATGAAGGAAGGCCGCACCGCGCATGCCTCCGGCATCGCCATGGCGCGCGCGCTCAATGCGCGGCACGCCGGCAACGGGAAGCAGATGTCGCGGCAGGCGCTGCGCCAGCCCTTCGGTTATTGCTGTAAAGTTAGACAATCCACCGCCAAGCACCAGCAGATCCGGGTCGACAATCGTTAAAATATTGCCCAGGCATACCGCCAGTAAATCGAGATAGCGCTCGACGTGCTCGCGCGCCTTCGCGTCGCCCTGCTGCCATAGCGCGACGATCTCGGGCGAGGTTAAAGCGTGTTGGTAAAAATGTTCATACAGCCAGGCGAAGCCGCGTCCGGAAAGGTAGTTTTCAATGCAGCCCAGCTGGCCGCAGCCGCAGCGCGTAAGCGGAAAATCGCGCCCCACCACCTCCAGCGCATCCACCGGCAGGCGGATATGGCCGAATTCGCCGGTAATATAGCGATGCCCGGTAATCGATTTTCCGTTGAGCACCAGCCCCCCGCCAACCCCGGTGCCGAGGATCATCCCCATCACCAGCGGATATTGGGTGAACTCGTCATCCCACGCTTCGGAGAGGGCAAAACAGTTGGCGTCGTTATCAAGCCGCACATCGCGGCCCAGACGTTCGCTCAGATCGGCCCGCAGCCGCCTGCCGCTGGCGGCGGGCACGTTGGCGGCGTAGAGCGTGCCGTCTTCCGTCTCCGGCATGCCCGGAATACCGATGCCCACCGAGCCCTGGCAGCCGAAGCGCTGGTCGGCTTCTTCAACCAGCTCCTCTACCGCCTGCAAAAATGCTTCGTAGCTCTCTTTCGGCGTGGCGACGCGTTTTTCCCACTGCAGCCGCCGCGATTTATCAAATACGCCCAGCGCTATCTTGCTGCCGCCAATGTCAAATCCATAGTACATTTCAGCAATTCCTCTTTACTGGTCAGCAAAGCCGACCATGACGATAAATTACTGGCCACTCAGCACCCTCGCCGGGTCAATGCGGCTGGCGCGGCGGGCGGGATACCAGCTGGCCAGCAAACTCAGCAACAGTGCCGTCACCAGCACGTAAACGACGTCCAGCCAGTGCAGTTCAGACGGCAGGAAGTCAATAAAATAGATGTCGCCGGAGAGGAATTTATGCCCGATCAGGTTCTCAATACCGTTAATGATTGCGGTCAGCTTAAAGGCGCAGATAACGCCAATCGCCACCCCAATCAGGCTCCCTACCGAACCGGCAAGTAAACCATACCATACGAAAATCGCGCGGATCAGCCCGTCTTTTGCGCCAAGCGTGCGCAGCACCGCAATATCGCCGCTTTTATCTTTCACCGCCATCACCAGGGTCGAGACGATGTTAAAGCAGGCCACGCCAATCACCAGCACCATCGCCAGGTACATAATGGCGCGGATCATCTGAATGTCCCGGTACATATAGCCGTAGGTGCCTATCCAGCTCTTGATATAAACGTAGCTATTGGTCACCTGGCCCGCATCGCGTACCAGGGTGTTGGCATGAAACACATCGGTCACTTTGATGGCGATCCCCGTCACGCTGCTGCCCATATCAAGGTACTGCTGCGCATCCTGCATGGGAATCATGGCAAAACTATGATCGAGCTGACCGCTGAGCTGCAAAATACCGGCGACGTGAAGCCTGACGCGCTTTGGCTGCAGCAGCTGATGCTCGGCATCGGAGTTAGGGATCATAATTGACACCCAGTCCCCCTGCTTAACGTGCAGGGCATCGGCGACGCCTTTACCGAGGATCACCTGCTGTTCGCCGGCTTTAAAGCTGGCCCACGCATTGTTCTGCACAAAGTTGGGCAGCGAACTGAGACGGCTCTCCTGCTGCGGGTCAACGCCTTTCACCTGGATGGCGCGCATATTGCTGCCGCTCTCCACCAGCCCGGTGAAGTTAATATATGGCGCCGCGGCAACGATGCCTTTGACCTTCTCAACCTTCGCCAGCGCCTCGTTCCAGTTGTTCCACGGCTGGTTCACCGGTTCAATCTCACCGTGCGGGACCACCGCCAGAATGCGGTTGTTGAGCTCGCGTTCGAAGCCGTTCATCGCGCTCAGGCCAACGATCAACACCGCCACGCCCAGCGCGATACCGATCGTCGAAATAACCGAAATCAGCGACACCATCCCACCGCGCCGCCGTCCACGGCTGAAGCGCAGGGCAATCAATAACGATAACGGAGAAGCCATTACTCAGCCCCCATCAGGGAGAGTTCGGCTGTCAGGCGCCCGTCGCGCATCTCCAGCTGGCGGCTCATGCGTTTTGCCAGCTGCAGGTCGTGGGTCACCACCAGGAAGGCGGTACGCTGCGCCACGTTCAGCTCGCCAAGCAGCTGAAAAATGCTGTCGGCGTTGCGGGCGTCAAGGTTACCGGTGGGCTCGTCCGCCAGCACCAGGCGCGGTTTATTGACCAGCGCACGGGCAATCGCAACGCGCTGACGCTCGCCGCCGGAGAGCTCCGACGGACGGTGGTCGCTGCGGTGCTCAAGCCCGACGGCGCGCAGCATCGCTTTCGCCTGCCGCTCGATATCCGCCGCCTTCTGCTTACCAATCAGCAGCGGCATCGCCACGTTTTCCAGCGCGGTGAAATCCGGTAAGAGGTGGTGAAACTGATAGATAAAGCCCAGTTCGCGGTTGCGCAGATCGGCGCGGGCGGCGGCGGAGAGCTGGCTCATCGGCTGGCCGGAAAAGATAACGTCGCCGGAGGTCGGCGTATCCAGCCCGCCAAGCAGATGCAGCAGCGTACTTTTGCCGGAACCGGAGGTACCGACAATCGCCATCATCTCACCCTCCTCAATGCTGAAGCTGACATCATGCAACACGTCGGTTTGCACGGTGCCTTCCTGATAGCGTTTGCACAGGTTGTCGCATTGCAGCAGGATCTTATTCATAACGTAAAGCCTCAGCGGGTTGAGTGGCGGCAGCGCGCCATGAAGGATACAACGTAGAGAGTAATGCCAGCACCATTGCCACCAGGGCAATCACAATGACCTGCAGCGGCTCAATGGCCACCGGCAGCGCGGCGCCGTCGAGGAACGCGCCGATAATCGGCATCAAATTATTCAGCTGGCTGGCCAGCAGCGCGCCCAGCCCGGCGCCAAGCAGCGCGCCGACGATCCCGGCGCTGGCCCCCTGAACCATAAAGACCAGCATGATCTGCCGCGGCGTCAGGCCGAGGGTCTGGAGAATCGCCACCTCGCCCTGTTTTTCCATCACCATCATTCCCAGAGAGGTAATGATGTTAAAAGCGGCGACGGCGACGATCAGGCTCAGCAGCAGGCCCATCATATTTTTTTCCATCCGCACGGCCTGGAACAGCTCGCCTTTACGCTCGCGCCAGTCCTGCCATTTGGTCCCTTCCGGCAGCGTCTGCTGGCTGAGAGTATCCACCTGTAAAGGCTGATTCAGCCACAGCCGCCAGCCGGTAATATTTCCCTGCGGGTAGCGCATCAGGCGCGAGGCGTCGTCGATGTTGGTCAACATTTGATAACCATCGACTTCACTGCTGGCGGCAAAGGTACCGATTACGTTAAACAGGCGCTGGCTGGGAAGCCGCCCCATCGGGGTAAACTGGCTGGCGGAAGGCACCATCACGCGGATTTGATCGCCGCGATTGACGCCCAGCTGTCCTGCCAGCTGCTCGCCCAGGATGACGTTATACTTGCCGGCCTGCAGATCGCTCTGCTTGACGTTAACCAGGTAGGGCGTCAGGGGATCTTTTTGCGCCGGGTCGATGCCGAGCATCACGCCGACCGCCACGCTGCGGGCGCTTTGCAGTACAACATCGCCGGTGGTCAGCGGCGCCACGCGGGTGACCCCCTGTAATCTGGCCGCGCTTTCCGGCAGCTGTTGCGGGTTTACAGACCCCTGCTTGGCGCTAAGAATGGCCTGCGGCATCAGCCCCAGGATGTTGTTTTGCAGCTCGCGTTCAAAGCCGTTCATCACCGAAAGAACGGTCACCAGCGCCATCACGCCAAGCGTAATGCCGATGGTCGAAAGCCAGGAGACGAAACGACCGAAGCGGTCGGCTGCGCGCCCACGCATATAGCGAAGGCCGATAAAGAGTGCGGCAGGTTGATACATGTAATCCATCTGATTGCTGATAGCCGATGCCCGAGTATATAAGCGATTATGGGCAGCGTAAATGACTGATACCTGTAGATTTTATTGACAAAAATAGCAAAACATCAATATAAACAACAAGATAGACAGGTAAGTCATTATTTAACTTTACGCTTATCGGAGTTCGTTACATTTTTGGCCACGACAGGATGTTTGCGATACGGGTTGGCGAATCCGGGTCGATCGCGGATAATCTCACTATTGAATATCAGCGAGTTGCCCTCCATATCGGCAGAGCGAATACCCAAGAGATCATGATACCGTCTATGCCTGAACAATACCGATACTCTCTGCCGGTTAAAGCCGGCGATCAGCGCCAGATTGGCGAACTGACCGGCGCGGCCTGCGCCACTCTGGTGGCGGAAATGGCCGAGCGCCACGGCGGCCCGGTGGTACTGATTGCCCCCGATATGCAAAACGCCCTGCGTCTGAATGATGAAATCAGGCAGTTTACCGATAGCATGGTGGCGGGCCTGGCGGATTGGGAAACCCTCCCCTACGATAGCTTTTCCCCGCACCAGGACATTATCTCTTCCCGTCTCGCCACCCTGTACCAGCTCCCGACCATGGAACGCGGCGTACTAATTATCCCGGTCAGCACCCTGATGCAGCGCGTCTGTCCGCATAATTTCCTCCACGGCCACGCGCTGGTGATGAAAAAAGGCCAGCGCCTGTCGCGGGATGCGCTGCGCTCCCAGCTGGATAGCGCCGGCTATCGTCACGTCGACCAGGTGATGGAGCACGGCGAGTACGCCACGCGTGGCGCATTGCTTGACCTGTTTCCTATGGGCAGCGAGCAGCCCTACCGTCTCGATTTTTTTGATGATGAGATAGACAGCCTGCGTCTGTTCGACGTCGACAGCCAGCGTACGCTGGAGGAAGTCGCCAGCATTAACCTGCTTCCGGCGCACGAATTCCCGACGGATCAGGCCGCTATCGAGCTATTCCGCAGCCAGTGGCGCGACCGCTTTGAGGTCAAACGCGACGCCGAGCATATTTATCAGCAGGTCAGTAAAGGCACGCTGCCCGCGGGAATCGAATACTGGCAGCCGCTGTTCTTTAACGAGCCGCTGCCGCCGCTGTTCAGCTATTTCCCGGCGAAAACGCTGATCGTTAATACCGGCGATCTGGAGGCCAGCGCCGAACGCTTCCAGAACGAAACCCGCGCCCGCTTTGAAAACCGCGGCGTCGACCCGATGCGCCCGCTTTTGCCGCCGGAACAGCTGTGGCTGCGCAGCGATGAGCTGTTTAGCGAGCTCAAAAAATGGCCGCGCGTCCAGCTCAAAACCGAGCGTCTGGCGGAAAAAGCCGCCAACACCAATCTCGGTTATCAGAAATTACCCGAGCTGGCGATCCAGGCGCAGAACAAAGCGCCGCTGGATAACCTGCGCCGATTCCTCGAGTCCTTCAGCGGGCCGGTGATTTTTTCGGTCGAGAGCGAGGGGCGTCGAGAGGCGCTTGGCGAAATGCTGGCGCGTATTAAGATCGCGCCAAAGCATATCCTGCGTCTTGAAGAGGCGACGGGTAATGGCCGCTATCTGATGATCGGCGCCGCCGAGCATGGTTTCGTCGATAGCCAGCGTAATCTGGCGCTGATTTGCGAAAGCGACCTGCTGGGCGAGCGCGTCGCGCGCCGTCGTCAGGACTCTCGCCGCACCATCAATCCCGATACGTTGATTCGTAACCTGGCGGAGCTGCATATCGGCCAACCGGTGGTGCATCTTGAGCATGGAGTTGGGCGCTACGCCGGAATGACCACCCTTGAAGCGGGCGGCATCAACGGCGAATACCTGATGCTGACCTACGCCAACGATGCCAAACTGTACGTGCCGGTGTCGTCGCTGCATCTGATTAGCCGCTATGCGGGCGGCGCGGAAGAGAATGCGCCGCTGCATAAACTGGGCGGCGACGTCTGGGCGCGGGCGCGGCAGAAAGCGGCCGAGAAAGTGCGCGACGTGGCCGCCGAACTGCTGGATATCTACGCTCAGCGTGCGGCGAAAGCGGGCTACGCGTTTAAACATGATAAAGAGCAATATCAACTGTTCTGCGACGGCTTCCCGTTCGAGACCACGCCCGATCAGGCGCAGGCTATTAACGCCGTACTAAGCGATATGTGTCAGCCGCTGGCGATGGACCGTCTGGTGTGCGGCGATGTCGGCTTCGGCAAAACGGAAGTGGCGATGCGCGCCGCGTTTCTGGCGGTTGAAAACCATAAGCAGGTGGCGGTGCTGGTGCCGACCACCCTGCTCGCCCAGCAGCACTTCGATAACTTTCGCGATCGCTTCGCCAACTGGCCGGTGCGCATCGAGATGCTCTCGCGCTTTCGTAGCGCCAAAGAGCAGGCGCAGATCCTCGAGCAGGTCGCGGAAGGGAAAGTCGATATTCTTATCGGCACCCATAAACTGCTGCAGCCGGACGTTAAGCTGCGCGATCTCGGCCTGCTGATTGTTGATGAAGAGCACCGCTTCGGCGTGCGCCATAAAGAGCGCATCAAGGCGATGCGCGCCGACGTCGATATCCTGACCCTGACCGCCACGCCTATTCCGCGTACGCTGAATATGGCGATGAGCGGTATGCGCGATCTGTCGATCATCGCCACCCCGCCCGCCCGCCGTCTGGCGGTCAAAACCTTCGTCCGCGAATATGACGCGCTGGTGGTCCGCGAGGCGATCCTGCGTGAGGTACTGCGCGGCGGCCAGGTTTACTACCTCTATAATGACGTGGAAAACATCCAGAAAGCCGCCGAGAGGCTGGCGGAGCTGGTGCCGGAAGCGCGCATTACCATCGGTCACGGCCAGATGCGCGAGCGCGAACTCGAACGGGTGATGAACGATTTCCATCACCAGCGCTTTAACGTGCTGGTGTGCACCACCATTATCGAAACCGGGATCGACATTCCAACGGCGAACACCATTATTATCGAGCGCGCCGATCACTTCGGTCTCGCACAGCTGCACCAGCTACGCGGTCGCGTCGGTCGTTCGCACCATCAGGCCTATGCCTGGCTGCTGACCCCGCATCCGAAGGCGATGACCACCGATGCGCAAAAACGCCTTGAGGCGATTGCATCGCTGGAAGATCTCGGCGCTGGTTTCGCGCTGGCAACGCATGACCTCGAAATTCGCGGCGCGGGTGAACTGTTGGGCGAGGATCAGAGCGGTTCCATGGAAACCATCGGCTTCTCCCTCTATATGGAGCTGCTGGAAAATGCCGTTGACGCGCTGAAAGCAGGCCGCGAACCCTCGCTGGAGGATCTTACCAGTCAGCAGACCGAAGTTGAGCTACGGATGCCGTCGCTGCTCCCGGATGACTTTATCCCGGATGTGAATACGCGCCTGTCGTTCTACAAACGCATTGCCAGCGCGAAGAACGAGAATGAGCTGGAGGAGATCAAAGTCGAGCTTATCGATCGCTTTGGCCTGCTGCCCGACCCGGCAAGAAACCTGCTCGATATCGCCCGACTGCGCCAGCAGGCGCAGAAGCTGGGGATCCGCAAGCTGGAGAGCAACGAAAAGGGCGGCACCATTGAGTTTAACGAGAAGAATAACGTGAATCCGATGTGGCTGATTGGCCTGTTGCAAAAGCAGCCTCAGCACTATCGCCTGGATGGCCCAACGCGCCTCAAGTTTACGCAGGACCTTGCCGAGCGTAAAACGCGGATGGAGTGGGTGCGCCAGTTTATGCGCCAGCTCGAAGAGAACGCCGCCGCCTGATAGCAGGCGGGATACGGCCTGTGCGTCGTATCCCGCCCCTCCTCACTTGTTCGGCAAAATTTACAAACATTTTGCAATCCCTCTTAACTTCCAGACACTCGCTTCGCCATAATCTCAGAGACTTTTCGTATAAAAATAACCACTTACTTATTATGGAATTAGGGTGATGAAAAGCTTTACGCGAATTTCTCTCTGGCTGGGGATGATAGCTATCGCCGCCGCGCTGGCGCTGCCCGCTCGCGCCAATACCTGGCCCCTGCCGCCTCCGGGCAGCCGTCTGGTCGGGCAAAACCAGTTTCATGTCGTCGAGAATAACGGCGGCTCGCTCGAAGCGATCGCCAAAAAGTACAACGTCGGTTTTCTGGCCCTGCTCCAGGCTAACCCCGGGGTGGATCCGTATGTTCCACGAGCCGGTAGCGTGCTGACGATTCCGCTGCAAACCCTGCTGCCCGACGCGCCGCGCGAAGGATTAGTCCTTAACCTGGCCGAACTTCGCCTCTATTACTATCCGCCAGGAAGAAGTGAAGTGACCGTTTATCCTATCGGCATTGGCCAGCTCGGCGGCGACACCATCACGCCGACAATGGTTACCACCGTCTCCGACAAACGCGCCAACCCGACCTGGACGCCGACGGCCAATATTCGCGCCCGCTATAAAGCAATGGGCATTGACCTGCCCGCCGTCATGCCCGCTGGCCCGGATAACCCCATGGGGCACCACGCTATTCGCCTGGCGGCGTACGGCGGCGTGTATCTGCTGCACGGCACCAACGCCGACTTCGGCATCGGCATGCGCGTCAGCTCCGGCTGTATTCGCCTGCGCGATGACGACATCAAAGCGTTGTACAACGAAATCACCCCTGGCACCAGGGTGACGATTATCAATACGCCAATCAAGGTGTCCGTGGAGCCGAACGGCACCCGTCTGGTGGAGGTCCATCAGCCGCTGTCAAAACATATTGATGACGACCCGCAGACGCTGCCGATTACCCTTACCGACAGCATGCAGGCGTTTAAGCAGGCACAGTTAACCGACACCGAGGTAATGGAACGCGCGATGATGCTGCGTTCGGGCATGCCGATTGACGTCACCCGCCACCATCGCGTAACGGAGCAGTCGCTCTAGTTCGCTAAACTGCCGACGAAAAAAAACCGCCTTCAGTTCACTGAGGCGGTTTTTTTATGGCAATAATCAAACAGAGTCCTGCTTTTCTGCGGGTTGCGGCGCCATATAAGGGGTGGGCACCGCCTCTCGTCAGAGAACAACGTACTTCTTACTTTATGCGGACTGCTGAAGGGGGTCAGATCCGCGCGTAGTCAGTGGCATAACAGGGGTAGCGCAACAATTATTTGTAGATAACCGCAGTCCCGTGAAGGGTGTTAGGACCGGTTACGGACGTAATACGGTAAGAGGTTGCGCCCATCTCTTCCGCTTTTTGCGCCAGCTGATCTTCCAGCGAACCCAGGTTGGTCCCGGCTGAGGCGGAAACGGTACCGATTTTATGCTGACCCGCCGGCGTTGACTGAACTTCTACAGCGGCGAAGCTGGCGAAAGAGAGTGAGCTAAGAACAGCGGCGATAGCGAGTGTTTTAACGTTTTTCATGATTGTTATACCTGTGCAGATGAATGTTTTTGTAGGGGCGAACGCATTTAATTAACGATCGATAGGGAAATGATAATGTGATCTACATCACACGTCAAAATATTTTTATAACGACCGTTTAACTATTTATAAACAGCTTAAAATTCATACATATATGAATTATTTATTTTTAGAGCAACATCGCTGGTAGCACGTAAGGTTTATTTTTATAATGCCCTTTCAACAAACCAACACAGGTACAGCGGCACCATGACAACTGACGTTCAAAGTTGCACAAAAAAAAGCCGTGGCCGACCTAAAGTGTTCGACAGGGAAGCGGCGCTGGATAAGGCCATGACACTCTTCTGGCAGCACGGCTATGAAGCGACCTCTCTCGCCGATTTAGTGGAGGCGACGGGCGCAAAAGCGCCTACGCTCTACGCGGAATTTGTGAATAAAGAGGGGTTGTTTCGCGCGGTGCTGGATCGCTACATCGCGCGTTTTGCCGCCAGGCACGAAGCGCTCCTCTTTGACGAAGAGAAAAGCGTCGATCGAGCATTACGCGACTACTTCACCGCCGTCGCGACTTGCTTTACCAGCAAAGAAACGCCGGCAGGCTGCTTTATGATTAATACCTCCGCAGCGCTGGCGGCGGCGTCCACCGATATCGCCAATACCGTTAAGTCCCGGCACGCGATGCAGGAACAAACGCTAACGCAGTTTCTCCAGCAGCGGCAGCTGCGCGGCGAGCTGCCGCCAGACGGCGACGTACGTCAGCTGGCGCAGTTCCTTAACTGCATATTACAAGGCATGTCGATCAGCGCCCGCGAAGGCGCCGACTTCACTAAAATCATGCAAATCGCCGAAACCACGCTGCGTCTGTGGCCCCAGGTTCTTCAGCGCTAAGACCTCGCTTACCGGTGGGCTCCCCACCGGTTCCCCTCCCCTTTATCCCTACATAACGCAATGTTTTCAGTCATTTATTTTGTTCATTTCGCGAGAATGATATTGATAACAATAATCAATACGGGCAAAATTCGGTGTTAAACGTTTCTGTATATTTCACCATGTAACAACCGGTACGCCCGTACCGAATAACGAAAACAACGATATCGTAAGCCCTAAATAATTCGAGTTGCAGGACATGGCGCTTGTGCCTTGATCTGCGCTAGCGCTGGCCCCGTAGGGGCGAGGCCCATGGATGGGCCGAGTAATCCGCAGTCAACACACCTGCAACTTGAAGAATGAGGGGCATAAACTCATAAAAGGAATGAGCATGAACAAGCGTCTCTGGGTGCTTAACCCACTGCTGCTGGCAACCGCCCTGCCCGCCTGGGCCGCTGATGACAGCATGATCGTCAGCGCAAACCGAACGCACCGCACCGTCGCTGAAATGGCCCAGACCACCTGGGTTATCGAAGGCCAGGAAATTGAACAGCAAGTTCAGGGCGGAAAAGAATTTAAAGACGTGCTGGCGCAGCTGATCCCCGGCATCGACGTCAGCAGCCAGGGACGCACCAACTACGGCATGAATATGCGCGGCCGCGCGATCGTCGTGCTGATTGACGGCGTTCGCCTTAACTCCTCCCGTACCGACAGCCGCCAGCTGGATTCTATCGATCCGTTTAACATTGAGCATATCGAGGTGATCTCCGGCGCCACATCGCTGTACGGCGGCGGTAGTACCGGCGGCCTTATTAATATCGTCACCAAAAAGGGCCAGCAGGAGCGTCAGGTCGATCTGGAGCTGGGGAGCAAAACCGGTTTTGCCAACAGCAACGATCATGATGAACGCGTGGCGGCAGCGGTCAGCGGCGGTACCGACCACGCTTCCGGCCGTTTATCGGTCGCCTATCAGCGTTTTGGCGGCTGGTATGATGGCAATAATGATGCGCTGATCCTTGATAATACCCAGACCGGGCTTCAGCATTCCGACCGCCTGGATGTGATGGGAACGGGAACCATTGAGATTGACGAGAACCGTCAGCTGCAGCTGGTAACCCAGTACTATAAAAGCCAGGGCGACGATTACGGTCTGTACCTCGGGAAAAATATGTCGGCGGTGACCGGCGACGGCAAAGCCTTTACCACCGATGGCCTGAACTCCGACCGCGTCCCCGGCACCGAACGTCACCTGATAAGCCTGCAGTATTCCGATGCCGATTTCCTCGGCCAGAATCTGGTCAGCCAGGTCTATTATCGTGATGAATCCCTGACTTTTTACCCTTTCCCTACGCTCAGCAAAGGCCAGGTCAGCAGCTTCTCCTCTTCAAAGCAGGATACCGATCAGTACGGCGCGAAGATCACCCTGAATAGCCAGCCGCTGGATGGCTGGGATCTGACCTGGGGAGTGGACGCCGACCACGAAACCTTCAACGCCAATCAGATGTTCTTCGATTTGGGCCAGTCTATGTCTTCCGGCGGTCTGAATAACCAGGCTATCTACACCACCGGCCGTTATCCCGGCTACAGCATTACCAACCTGGCGCCGTTCCTGCAGTCCAGCTATGACCTGAACGACATCTTCACTATCAGCGGCGGCGTACGTTATCAGTGGACGGAAAACCGGGTCGATGATTTTGTCGGCTATGCCCAGCAGCAGGATGTCGCCAGCGGCAAGGTCAGCTCAGCGGATGCCATTCCGGGCGGAAAAACCGATTACGACAACTTCCTGTTTAACGCCGGGATTGTCGCCCATCTCACCGATCGCCAGCAGACCTGGTTTAACTTCTCTCAGGGCGTTGAGCTGCCGGATCCGGGCAAATACTACGGCATCGGAAAGTACGGCGCGGCGGTCAACGGCCATCTTCCGCTTATCTCAAGCGTGAACGTTGGCGATTCGCCGCTGCAGGGAATTAAAGTTAACTCGTACGAACTGGGCTGGCGCTACACCGGTGATAATCTGCGCACTCAGCTGGCGGCTTACTACTCGACCTCCGATAAAACGATCGTCGTTAACCGTACCGATATGACCATCGATGTGCAGTCCGATAAACGCCGTATTTATGGCGTAGAGGGCGCGGTGGACTACTACTTCCCGAACAGCGACTGGAGCGCCGGAGCTAACTTTAACGTGCTGAAATCGCAGGTGAAAAGCGACGGTAGCTGGCAGAAGTGGGACGTCACTCTCGCCTCGCCGTCAAAAGCCACCGCGTGGGTGGGCTGGGCGCCGGAGCCGTGGTCGCTGCGGGTGCAAAGCCAGCAGGTGTTTGATATCAGCGATGCCAGCGGCAACAAGCTCGACGGCTACAATACGGTAGACTTTATCGGCAGCTACGCGCTCCCTCTCGGCAAGCTGACCTTCAGCATTGAGAACCTGCTCAATGAAGATTATGTCACCGTCTGGGGCCAGCGCGCGCCGCTGCTGTATAGCCCGACCTACGGCAGCAGCTCTCTCTACGAGTATAAAGGTCGCGGACGCACCTTCGGCCTGAACTACGCTTTGAGCTTCTGATAAAAAAGCCCCTCAGCCAGAGAGCCTGAGGGGCGAATAAAGATACACATCTTTTTTACGCTTTGTTAGTCAGAATCAGTTGGCCATTGCTGTCCAGCGGGATTTGCGTACCAGGGTCGCGATCCATACGGATTTTGCCCTGCTGGTCGCCGATTTTGTAAGTGACATCGTAGCCGAGCATTTTTTCTGATTTATCGTACACCGTTTTGCAGCGCTGCTGCGTCGTGGTGTAGGTATCCCCTTCCTGCATTGAGCCCTGAATCTGGTTACCGGCATAGCCGCCGCCCAGCGCGCCCACGACGGTGGCAACGTCGCGGCCGCGTCCGCCGCCGAACTGATGGCCAATAACCCCGCCGGCTACCGCGCCCAGCACGGATCCGGCGATGCGGTTTTCATCCTGCACCGGTCGACGATGGGTCACGGTGACGTTCCGGCACTCCTGGCGCGGGGTTTTGACGCTCTCTTTTATCGGCGTACTGGATACTACCTGTGCATACTGCGGGCCGCGATCTAACACGTTAAGACCGGCAACGGCTGCGACGCCCAGCGCGGCAGCCACGCCAATTCCTATACCCGCCAACATTGATTTATTCACGGGACTTCCTCCTTCGTTGCTATTGCCCGTAATTTTGCAATCCAGGCATCAGGCTTGCAAATAAGAAAGCGGATGAAAAGTGCGTGAACGTGTGGCAAATCAACGGGATTCGGAGGAATCTGAGAGGGTTTTCCGGCAAGGAAAGGAGGATATTCTGGTTATGAGTCTCTTAATGCGAAAAGCAAACGGGCGGACAAAACCTTCTGGCTTTGCCGCCCAGAGACATTAATGCAGCTTCAGGCGCGGACGAATAATGCGGTTGATACGTCCTACCAGCATCATCAGACCGGTTTTAAAGTAGCCGTGCAGCGCAATCTGGTGCATGCGATACAGCGAGATATAGACGAAGCGCGCAATGCGACCTTCGATCATCATTGAACCGCGCATCAGGTTGCCCATCAGGCTGCCCACGGTGGAATAGTTAGAGAGCGACACCAGCGAACCGTGATCTTTATAGGTATAAGCTTTCAGCGGCTTACCTTTCATCTGCGCCAGAATATTGTGCAGGGCGCAGGTCGCCATCTGGTGCGCAGCCTGAGCGCGCGGTGGAACAAAACCGCCTTCCGGGCGGGCGCAGGACGCGCAGTCGCCGATGGCGTAAATATCCGCATCGCGCGTCGTTTGCAGCGTCGGTTCGACCACCAGCTGGTTAATACGGTTAGTCTCCAGACCGCCAATCTCTTTCATAAAGTCCGGCGCCTTAATCCCGGCCGCCCAGACCATCAGGTCAGCGTTGATAAATTCGCCTTCTTTCGTGTGCAGACCGTTTGCATCGGCGCTGGTGACCATGGTTTTGGTCAATACGCGAACGCCAAGCTTGGTTAGCTCGCTGTGCGCGGCGCCGGAAATGCGCGGCGGCAGCGCGGGCAGAATACGCTCGCCAGCTTCAACCAGCGTCACGTTCAGAGCTTCGTTAGTCAGACCTTTGTAGCCGTAGCTGTGCAGCTGTTTCACCGCATTGTGCAGCTCGGCCGACAGCTCAACGCCGGTCGCGCCGCCGCCGACGATGGCGATATTCACCTTGCCGTTCGCCCCGAGGTTCGCCGAATACTTGAGGAACAGATCCAGCATTTCCTGATGGAAACGACGCGCCTGATGCGGATTATCGAGGAAGATGCAGTTCTCTTTCACGCCAGGCGTGTTGAAGTCGTTCGACGTACTTCCCAGCGCCATGACCAGCGTGTCGTAAGGCAGCTTACGCTCGGGCACCAGCAGCTCGCCCTTCTCGTTATGCAGCTCGGCGAGGGTGATCGTTTTGGTTTCACGGTTAATATCCGCCACCGATCCCAGCTGAAACTGGAAGTCGTGGTTACGGGCGTGAGCAAGGTAGCTCAGCGCGTCTACACCTTCATCAAGTGAACCGGTCGCCACTTCATGCAGCAGCGGTTTCCACAGGTGGCTGTGGTTACGATCAACCAGCGTGATTTTGGCCTTTTTATTACGGCCCAGCTTTTTACCCAACTGGGTAGCCAGCTCCAGCCCACCGGCACCACCACCCACAATCACTATTTTTTTCAATGGCGTAGTCACGCGACCCCCTAAAATTATTAACCAATTGTTAATTAAAAGTTATACATATAACCTTTAATTAACAACAGGTTACGGCAGTGAAACCATTCAGCGAGATCGAGAATAACATGAACGGTGCATTGGTCATACC
The DNA here is from genome assembly GCF_009025755.1 of Klebsiella sp. RCJ4. NCBI lineage: Bacteria > Pseudomonadati > Pseudomonadota > Gammaproteobacteria > Enterobacterales > Enterobacteriaceae > Klebsiella > Klebsiella sp. RCJ4. The sequence goes on along the minus strand of NZ_WCIN01000046.1, from coordinate 240,178 downwards.
AAAATTGATATGCATCAAGTTTTACCGCATATTTTTTGAGCGCAGAATCGCAAAAATGAATAAAAAAAAGCCCGCGATGTTTTCACATTGCGGGCCGGCGCGCGTTTAGCCGAGGGTTTTGAAGGCTTTTATGCGCTGGAGATGCGGGGAGATATTCTTGAACTTGTGGGTCTGCTCTTCATCCCAGATTATCTCATAGTAATGGTGCAGCAGGTCCGCCGAACGCTGGCTATTCAGCGCTTCGTCCTGACGAGATAGCACCACCAGGCAGCGATCGCGGTTTTTTTCGCGGAAATTATTCACGCATTTGGTGGCAATATCCGCATACTCTTCCGGCCGATCAATTTTCCCTTCCATGTTTTCATTGGGAAACAGGTTCGGGTTAAAAATGGCCTGGCGGATATCGCAAAGAAAGCCAATTCGCTCCGCCCAGAAGCCGCCGAGACCCACGCCGCAAATCAGCGGCCGATCGTCGGCGCTCAGCTGCAGCATCTTATCGACCTCTTTTAATAAGTGCTGCATATCATGTTTGGGATGCCGCGTGCTGTAGCTAATCAACCGAACATCGGGGTCAATAAACTGAAGCTGAAGCACCTTCTCATGGTTACCGGGGCTGTTTGAGTCAAAACCATGTAAATAGATAATCATCGCATCCTCACCAGACAACAACGCCTTTCAGGTTTATTACGCGGATTTCGCCTCTTGCCAGCGCGCGTGAAGCTGCTCAAGCTGCGCGCTGATCGTCTTCCAGCGGGCGGAATCCCTTAACGCCTGACGGCTAAAGGAACCTTTATGATACAATTTCGTAACACGTTCTGCTTTGATCGGCGACAGGTTATCCAGCACGCTGACCGCACCCTTACGATTATTGCAGACAAGGATCATATCGCAACCCGCATCCAGCGATGCCTGGCCGCGCTCGGCGTAGCTGCCCATAATCGCCGCCCCTTCCATCGACAGATCGTCAGAGAAAATCACCCCTTCAAATCCCAGCTCACCGCGCAGAACCGTTTTTAGCCAGTGCGCAGATCCGCTGGCCGGACGCGGGTCAACGTCGCTGTAGATGACGTGGGCGGGCATGATCGCATCAAGCCGCTGCTCGCCAATCAGCGTACGGAAGATGGCCATATCTCTGGCGCGAATTTCCGCTTCCGCGCGCGGATCGCGCGGCGTCTCTTTATGGGAATCGGCCGTCACCGCGCCGTGTCCGGGAAAGTGCTTACCGGTGGTTTTCATTCCCGCGGCGTGCATGCCGTCAATAAAATGACGAGCTATCGCCAGGGCTTTGTCGGGATCGTCGTGATAGGATCGCTCGCCAATAGCGGCGCTGATATGCCCAACGTCCAGAACCGGCGCAAAGCTGATATCAATATCCATGGCGATCATTTCGCTGGCCATGAGCCAGCCGGCCTCTGCGGCCAGCTTACCGCCCTCCTCCATGCCGAGCAGCGCGGCGAAAGATTGCGCCGCGGGAAGGCGGGTAAAGCCCTCGCGGAAACGCTGTACGCGCCCGCCTTCCTGATCTACCGCCACCACCAGATGGTTGCGCGAGGCCTCGCGGATCTGGCGGACCAGCTCACGCAGCTGCGCCGGATCGTGATAGTTGCGGGTAAACAGGATCAGCCCGCCAACCAAAGGATGCGCCAGAATCTCACGCTCTTCCGCATCCAGTTCAAAACCTTCGACATCCAACATTACCGGGCCCACATCCACCTCTCTTATCCTTTTACTTTTTGTCTAACTGGCGCCATACCTCATCCGCCAGCGCAATAAACTGTCGGTCGCCGGTTTGCTGCCAGCGTCGCTCGTACCAGCCCGCCATCAGCAGTTGCACCCACGGACGCCAGCGCTGAATTTGCCGCCAGAGCTGAAGCTCATCGATGCTCGCCTGCCTCGCGTATTCTGCGGCTAGCCGACGATGCGCGGCGGGCTCGATCCACACCGCCGCCAGCTCCAGCGCAACATCGCCATCGCCCGCATATTCCCAGTCAATCAGCCGCAGTCCCGCCTCGCCGTGAACGATGTTGCCCGCATGGACATCCATATGTAACGGGGCGAGACGCAGCGGCCGGGGCTCGCCGCGACGCAGCAGCCGTTTGTGCCAGCGTAGCCACTGCGGTGTGCGCCGCGCGGGGCTGCACTGTTGCCAGTACCGCTCAAGCAGCGGCCGCAGCGCGATACGCCAGCCAAAGCGCGGCTGCTGGTGCAGATGATACAGTAACCCTGCGAGCGCCGGACACTCCGGTAATGCGTTAACCACATCGCCTGAGCAATATTCCACCACCATCCAGGCGGGAGAATAAAACACCGGCGCGGGCGCTAACGAATCGGGAAGGCGTGACAGAACGTGATATTGACGGCGAAAGTCGCAGGCCGGCGCATGCGGATCGTGCGGCTGGCGCAGCACCCGCTTTTGCCGACCATCGCTGAGAATGCAGCTGCCGCCGCTCAGCCCGTTTTGGGGCGGCGCGGCGACAGGCGTATAGCGCGGGAAAAAGCGCGACAGCACTTCGTCGCGCGTGAGCTTATTGTTGCTGAACAGCACCTTTGCCTGACCAGATAATTTCGCCGGTCTGGACCAGCATTAGCTGCATTTTCAGCTCAGGGGAATTAACGTTGCCGGTCGCGTTGGAATAGAGCACGTACTGTGCGCCAACGGTACGCGCAATGCCCATCGCTTTACTGCGGCTGCCAAGGCTATCCTGCGGCGACAGGCCAAGCTGCTGTTTGGCTACGCCCAGCTGCTGCTGCGAGACTAGGGTGAATTTTCCATTGCCTTCCAGCGCGTTGCGCAGCGCCGTGGTGGCCTCTCCCGCATTCAACGTGCCGTTGGTGCGGTTATTGACGCTGTCGACCAGCAAAATGCTGCCCGCATTTACGCCGCTGGCCTGCAGCATCTGCCCAATCATCGGCTGCACCGCAGAATTCCAGTCAAAATGACGCACGCGCGGCGCCGGCTGCGCTGGCTGCTCGCCGTGTTCAATCGGACCCGGCTGCGTAGGTATCACGGGAATAGTCGGCACAGTCGGCTGCGGCTGAACGGGCTGCTGCGGCTTCGGCTGCGCTTCCTCAACGGGAGCGGGTTCCTGACGTTGGCCCACGCATCCGGCAAGGAATATCGCCAGTGCGGTAACTAATGCATAGCGACATAGTTTAATCATTACGATTACCTCTTACAGATAAAGATAAAGTCGGGCCTTGTGCGCCCCCAGAATATTGGCGCTGCCATAAAGCGTAACGGAAGAGTGCGCAGGCACCGTTATGCTGCGCGCGGACTCCAGCGGATGCATTTCCAGCCCTCTGGCGTCATACCAGAAAAAGCGATAATGCACGGTCACCGGTACCTGGCGTTCATTGAACAATCGGGTGGTCGCCGTCGCCTGAATCTCGGATGCGGTCACCGTCGGTACTTCAGCGCTGATGCCCGCTGCCAGTACGTTTGATTCCATCACCAGACTTTGCTGATCGCTGACCGGAATTTCCGGATGCGAACTGCACCCGGCCAGTAACGTCACGGCCAGAAGTGCGCCGAAGTGGGCTGCGCGCATGAATGTTAACCTTTATGAGCCAGCATCGGGCCTAACGGACGGCCGCCCAGCAGGTGCATATGGACATGGTAGACCTCCTGGCCCCCGTGGCGATTGCAGTTGACGATCAGGCGATAGCCATCGTCGGCAAGCCCCTCATCGCGGGCGATTTTCGCCGCGACGGTCATCATGCGTCCCAGGGCAAGCTCGTGCTCTGCGGTCACATCGTTGACGGTGGGAATCAGGATATTGGGAACGATCAGAATATGGGTTGGCGCCTGCGGAGAGATGTCGCGAAAAGCGGTCACGAGCTCATCCTGATAAACCACATCCGACGGGATCTCCCGGCGAATGATTTTGCTGAAAATCGTTTCTTCTGCCATGACTGATTCCTTAATAATTTTTATACCGTGCTCTGGCCTGCCTCTGCAGGTAAACGCGGATGCACAGGATTCCCCTAAGAGTATGAGCGAGTTACTCCCCCTCTTTCAACCTGAATGCGTTTTTTCTTACGCGAGCAAGCGCTTAGCTGCTGACGGATTAAGCGTTTCTTCGCTGTATGCCCCCCGGTACCGGTCAACAAGACCCGGGTACAGCCGTTTTCCCACTTGTTTACATATTAAATATTAATGCGTATATTTCTCATTTGTATTCAAAGAAAATGCAGTGCACTGACGATCTACCGCGGCTATCGCGCCGCAGCAAATAACAACAATCATACGATCAAGGGTTTATGATGTCTCTCTCCACCAACTTTCGGGATGGGCGTAACGCGCCGTCCCTGCTTGCTATGGGTATCGCGCTGGCGATCTTTCCCAACCTCAGTCAGGCAGCCGGCACGTCCGAAGACACTATTATTGTAGAAGGTTCCGCAGATAGCGCCTCGGAGACACAAGAGCAGGACTACAGCGTCAGAACCACCTCAGCCGGGACTAAAATGGAGATGGCCCAGCGCGATATCCCGCAATCGGTCAGTATCATTACCGAACAGCGGATGCGGGATCAGCAGCTGCAAACGCTGGGCGACGTCATGGACCATACCATGGGGATCAGCAGCAGCCAGGCGGACTCAGACCGCACCAGCTATTATTCCCGCGGTTTTGAGATCGACAATTATATGGTCGATGGCATTCCGACCTGGTTTGAATCTCGCTGGAATCTGGGCGACGCGCTTTCCGATATGGCCCTCTTCGAACGGGTTGAGGTCGTACGCGGCGCCAACGGCTTGCTGACCGGTACCGGCAACCCTGCCGCGTCGGTCAATATGATCCGCAAGCACGCGACCAGTCGGGAGTTCAAGGGAAATGTCTCTGCGGAGTACGGCAGCTGGAATAAGCAGCGCTACGTTGCTGATATGCAAAGCCCGCTGACTGACGATGGCAGCGTACGGGCGCGCATTATCGCCGGTTATCAAAATAATGACTCGTGGCTGGATCGCTATAACAGCGAAAAAACGTTCTTCTCCGGCATTCTTGATGCCGATCTCGGTACGTCGTCCGCTTTATCCGCTGGCTACGAGTATCAGCGTATCGACGTGAATAGCCCGACATGGGGTGGCCTGCCTCGCTGGAATACCGATGGCAGCAAGAACCACTATGACCGCGCCCACAGCACCGCGCCCGACTGGGCCTATAACGACAAAGAGATCAACAAGGTCTTCGTCACGCTGAAACAGCGCTTTGCCGATACCTGGCAGGCAACGCTGAATGCCACCCATTCTGAGATCACGTTCGACAGCAAGATGATGTACGTGGACGCGTACGTCAACAAAGCGACCGGAATGCTGGTGGGCCCCTATAACAGCTACGGCCCGGGCTATGATTACGTCGGCGGTACCGGCTGGAATAGCGGCAAACGTAAAGTCGACGCCGTTGACCTGTTCGCCGACGGCGGCTACGACCTGTTTGGTCGCCAGCACAACCTGATGATCGGCACCAGCTACAGTAAACAAAACAACCGCTATTTCAGTTCGTGGGCAAACGTCTTCCCCGATGAAGTTGGTAACTTCTATAGCTTCAATAGCGCGACATTCCCGGAAACCAGCTGGGGCCCGCAGAGCCTGGCGCAGGACGATACCACGCGAATGAAGTCGCTGTACGCGGCGACGCGTTTTTCCCTGCTTGACCCGCTGCATCTGATTCTTGGCGTCCGCTATAACAACTGGAGCATCGAGACGCTGACCTACACGATGGAGAAAAACCATACCACCCCGTACGCCGGGCTGGTTTACGACATCAACGACAGCTGGTCGGCCTACACCAGCTATACCTCGGTCTTCCAGCCGCAGAATAAGCGCGATAGTTCCGGTAAATACCTGACCCCGGTTACCGGAAACAACTATGAAGTGGGCCTGAAGTCGGACTGGATGGACAGCCGGTTAACGACGACGCTCGCCCTATTCCGCATCGAGCAGGATAACCTCGGCCAGGCGACCGGCGGGCAAATCCCCGGCAGTAACGGCGAAGCAGCCTATAAAACCGTCGACGGTACCGTAAGCAAAGGGGTGGAGTTCGAAATCAACGGGGCGATTACCGATAACTGGCAGATGACCTTTGGGGCGACGCGTTTTGTCGCTGAAGACAATGAAGGCAATGCGGTGAATCCCAACCTGCCGCGTACCAGCGTCAAGCTGTTCACCCGCTACCGTCTGCCGGTAATGCCTGAACTGACCGTCGGCGGCGGCGTTAACTGGCAGAACCGGGTGTATAAAGATACCGCGACGCCGTACGGGACGTTCCGTGCGGAACAAGGCAGCTACGCGCTGGTGGATGTGTTCACTCGCTACCAGGTCACTAAAAATTTTGCTGTGCAGGGTAACGTCAATAACCTGTTCGACAAAACCTACGACACCAACGTCGATGGTTCCATTGTCTACGGCGAACCGCGCAACGTCAGCATTACGGCCAGCTATCAGTTCTGATCTCTGCTTAACGTGACGAAAGCCGCGGGCGCGCTTTTAACGCCTGCGGCCATTAAAAAAGGCAGCCCGTAGGCTGCCTTAGTCTCCCCATATCACAACTTAGCTGTTGCGGATGTATTCATCCATTTCAGTTTTCAGGTTATCGGATTTGGTACCGAAAATAGCCTGAACGCCTGAACCTGCAACAACCACGCCTGCGGCACCCAGTTTTTTCAGGCCAGCCTGATCAACTTTCGCCACATCCGCCACGCTCACGCGCAGACGAGTGATACATGCGTCGAGGTTAGTAATGTTCTCTTTACCGCCGAACGCGGCAATCAGAGCCGGAGCCATTTCGCTGGTCGCGCCAGCTTTGCTGTCTTCGGTGGCGTCTTCACGACCCGGGGTTTTCAGATCCAGCGCTTTGATCAGCACGCGGAACACCACGTAGTAAACAATCGCGTAGCAGATACCGACGATCGGGAACAGCCACAGCTTGCTGCTGTTGCCAGACAGAACGATGAAGTCGATCAGGCCGTGAGAGAACGACGTACCGTCACGCATACCCAGCAGGATACAGATCGGGAAGGCCAGACCTGCCAGAATCGCGTGGATGATGTACAGGATCGGCGCAACGAACATGAACGAGAACTCGATCGGCTCGGTAATACCGGTCAGGAACGAGGTCAGCGCTGCGGAGATCATGATACCGCCCACTTTCGCGCGGTTTTCTGGTTTAGCAGAGTGCCAGATAGCGATAGCGGCGGCCGGCAGACCGTACATTTTGAACAGGAAGCCGCCGGACAGTTTGCCCGCAGTCGGGTCGCCTGCCATATAGCGCGGAATATCACCGTGGAAGACCTGACCTGCTGCGTTGGTGTATTCACCAATCTGCATCTGGAAAGGAACGTTCCAGATGTGGTGCAGACCAAACGGCACCAGGCAGCGCTCAATGAAGCCGTAGATACCGAACGCAACAACCGGGTTCTGGTAAGCGGCCCACTGGGAGAAAGTCTGGATTGCGGTACCGATCGGCGGCCAGATAAAGGACAGGATCACGCCAGTGAAGATCGCTGCCAGGCCGGAGATAATTGGCACAAAACGCTTGCCCGCAAAGAAGCCCAGATACTCAGGCAGCTTAATGCGATAGAAGCGGTTGAACATGTAGGCTGCGATAGCACCGGAGATGATACCGCCGAGGACGCCGGTATCCGCCAGGTGTTTAGCCGCAATCTCTTCAGCAGGTAAATGCAGAACCAGAGGTGCAACCACGGCCATGGTTTTCACCATGATGCCGTAAGCGACGACCGATGCCAGAGCGGATACGCCGTCGTTATTGGTGAAGCCAAGTGCGACACCGATAGCAAAAATCAGCGGCATGTTAGCGAAGACCGAACCGCCCGCTTCCGCCATGACGTGGGAAACTACGGCTGGCAGCCAGCTGAAGTTTGCGGAACCGACGCCCAGCAGGATACCTGCGATAGGCAGTACGGATACCGGCAGCATCAGCGATTTACCGACCTTCTGCAGGTTAGCAAATGCATTCTTAAACATAATTGAGAGTGCTCCTGAGTATTTGGTGCTTTTTTACGTTTTCACGCATTGGCCCGGGGGGAGAACCGCGCCGTGGACAGGACATCTAAGCGCCCTTTATTTATTACACAGAGTAAAATAATTACCGGGATGATTGTTTGACGGCTATCACGTTTCAATCAGACACCCATTAAAAACTGACATTGATTTACATAACTCGTGTCTGAATGTTGCCAAAAAACCTTCACCGCCCCATTTGTGGCGGTGAACTTTACTCGCTTTAGCTATTAATTACGAGCCTTAAAATAATAAGCAATATCAGAGAGGTTGCAGCCGGGAGGGGTCAATATGAAAAAGCGTCGCGAAATTTTCAGTCGTCTGTTGTGCCAGCTGCTCCAGCGATACGCCCTTGAGGACCGCCATATACTCGGCGACGTCCCTGACCATCGCCGGCTGGTTCTCTTTGCCGCGATGCGGTACCGGCGCCAGATACGGCGAATCGGTCTCCACCAGCAGGCGATCGAGAGGTACATAGCGCGCAGCATCGCGAAGCTGCTCCGCATTACGGAACGTCACAATGCCGGAAAACGAGATATAGAACCCCATATCCAGCAGCTTACCCGCTGTCTCCCTATCCTCAGTGAAACAGTGTAGTACGCCACCGCAATCCGTCACTTTTTCTTCGCGTAAAATTTCCAGCGTATCGGCGCGGGCATCGCGGGTGTGAACAATAACCGGCTTATTCAGCTCCCGGCCTATACGGATATGATCGCGAAACGACGCCTGCTGACGCGCTTTTGTTTCCGGCGTGTAGAAATAATCGAGCCCGGTCTCGCCCATCGCGACGACGCCGTCCTCTGCTGCGAGTTTGCGCAGCTCTTCAACGTCATACTCTTCATCCTGGTTTAACGGATGGACGCCGCAGGAAAAAACGACGTCGTGACGCTGCCCCACCAGCTCGCGCATACCGCGGTATCCCGGCAGCGTCGTCGCCACGGCCAGGCAAAATTTCACATCGCGCGCGGAAGCCTTTGCCAGTACATCGTCCACATCTTTATGCAGCGTTTGATAATCCAGGCCATCGAGATGGCAATGGGAGTCGACTAAAAACATGATGTCTCTCTCAGAGGTGGGATACGGGAAGAACCGCCCCGGGTTGCAGGTAATGTTCCCAGCGCAGAAGGCGCTCGGTTAGCAGCAGTTCGCGATTAATGCCGACAACGCTCAACAGCTGTTCGCGGCAGGCGCTGACGTCACGCGCAATCGCCTGCAGGCGCGCCGCCGGCAGCGCAGCGGCCAGCTGATTGACCAGTGGCCAGGCGTCCGGATTGCTGATAAGCGTAATCCCCTGCTGCCTTTTTTGCGCATCGACCAGCAGCGATGCCAGCCAGTGCAGGCGAATCGCTGCCTGTTCATGGTTCAAAATCGGCAACAGCGTCAGCCAGTCGCCGTGAGTTAAAATATTACCCAGGATCTGACAAAGCTGCTGGCGCGGTGCCCAGTGAGAATCCTGCAGCAGATCCAGCGCTGCCGCTGGCGCGTTGGCGCTCAGCCGCAGCGCCGCGAGCAGCGCGTCTTGTGACATCGTCACTTCCCGCTCTAACCACGCCAGCGCGTAGCGTTCTGAAGGCGGAGCAAGGTGATACAAACGACAGCGGCTGCGCAGCGTTGCCAGCAGGCGCGCTGGCTCCTGACAGGCCAGGAAGAACCAGGTATTCTCCGGCGGCTCCTCCAGCGTTTTCAGCAGCGCGTTTGCCGCCGCATCCGTCAGCATAGCGGCATCGCCTATCCACACCACCTTCGCGCCGCCAAGCCGGGCGTGCTCATAAAGCTTTTCGCTCACCTCGCGCACGGCATCGATCCCGAGCGAGCTCTTCCCCTTTTCCGGGGTCAACGCATAATAATCAGGATGGGTACCGGCCTGCATCAGCTGACAGCTGTGGCAATGACCGCAGCTTTTATGCCCTTCCGGCTGGCGACACATCAGAAAGCGACAAAGCGCGTAAATCAGCGCATCGCTCCCCATGCCCGGCAGCGCCTGGACCATCAGCGCATGGTGGCCCCGTCCCGCCTGATAGCTGGCAACCAGCTGTTCAAAGGGCGGGCGTAACCACGGATACCATTTCATGGGAGTTGCTCCGCAACCCACTGATTGACCACCGCACGGATGTCGCGCTCGACGGCCTCCAGCGGCTGGGTGGCGTCAACGGTACGGATGGTGGGATCCTGCGCCGCCAGTTCAAGGTAGCGCGCGCGAGTTCGATTAAAGAAATCCAGCGACTCCTGCTCAATTCGGTCAAGTTCGCCGCGGGCGCGGGCGCGCTTCAGGCCCACCTCCGGAGTCACATCAAGATAAAGCGTCAGATGGGGACGAAAGTCTCCCAGTACCGCGTCACGCAGGGTCGCCAGCATCGTCTGGTCGATACCGCGACCGCCGCCCTGATAGGCCTGGGTCGAGAGATCGTGACGATCGCCAATGACCCATTGACCGCGCGCCAGAGCGGGTTTAATCACCGTCTCTACCAGCTGTACGCGCGCCGCGTAAAACATCAGCACTTCCGCTTTATCATTAATCACTTCATCGCCGGTGGACTGAATATCCAGCACCAGGCTGCGCAGCTTCTCGGCCAGAATGGTGCCGCCCGGTTCGCGGGTAAACACCATATCGCTAACGCCCAGCTGTTTTAGCGTCTCTACCACACATTCACGCGCGGTGGTTTTCCCTGCGCCCTCCAGGCCCTCGATGACGATATAGTTACTGCGCATTTTTTTCCTTAAGTACTTTCAAATAATCCTGAACCGAGCGGTTATGGCTGGCCAGGTTGGTATTAAACGTATGCCCGCCCTTGCCGTCCGCGACAAAATAAAGATACGGCGTTTTCGCCGGATGCGCGGCGGCGTTCAGCGAGGCCTCGCCCGGTACGGCGATGGGTCCGGGCGGCATACCGTTAATGGCATAGGTATTGTAAGCAGTCGGCGTTTCCAGATCTTTACGCGTCAATTTGCCATTATAACTCTCCCCCATCCCGTAAATCACGGTGGGATCGGTTTGCAGACGCATGCCGATACGTAAACGATTGATAAATACCGATGCGACGCGGTCGCGCTCTTCCGGCAGCGCCGTCTCTTTTTCAATGATAGAGGCCATCGTCAGCAGCTGATTCTTATCATGATACGGCAGATTCTCCATCCGCCCTTCCCAGGCTTTATCGACCGCGGCAACCATCTTCTGATGCGCGCGCTTAAGGATCGCCACATCGCTGGTATTGGCGGTATACATCCAGGTATCCGGCCAGAACCAGCCTTCGACCCAATCGGGATGTTCCAGTTCAAGGGCCTTCGCCACGGTTTCATAGCTATCATCCGCCAGCGTATGCTTGACGTAAGGCGCATCGCGCAGCTGACGCAGGTAGTCACTCACCCGCATACCTTCAACGAAGCGCAGCGGAAACTGCGCCTCTTTACCGCTGGCCAGCAGCTGCAGCATCTGGCGTACCGTCATATCAGGCGTGAAGCGATAGGTCCCGGCTTTAAAGTGGGAAAGCTCAGGCTTGATGCGCAGCAGCCACTGGAACACCCGAGGGCGGTTAATGACTTTATCGCTATACAGTTGTTGCCCAAGCGCCAGGCGCCCCGTTCCGGCCTCAAGGGTAAAGATGGTCTCTTCTTTAATCAGTAACTTACTGTCCGCCAGCTGGCGAACTTTCCACATACCGATGCCCGCGGCGATGCCCAGCACCACCACCAACAGCAGAATGAAACGTAACATTTTCTTCATGGCTAATCAGACAGCTCACACAAGGGGGCTAAAAAATGATAAAGCTCGCGCGTGGACCAACGTTTATCGTTCCAGCGGCGAACAGGCACCAGCGGCATTAATGCGTTACAGACAAGGACCTCGTCGGCTTCGCGTAACGCCTCGGGGCGCATGGTGGCTTCGACAACGCGAAACGGCGATGGTGCCAGCTTAGCGAGAATGTACTGGCGCATAATACCGTTGACCCCCGCCCGATCGAGGCGCGGGGTAAAGACGTCGGATCCTTTACGCCAGAATAAGTTCGCGGCACAGCATTCCGTAAGCCACCCGTCGCTGTCAAGGACCAGCGCTTCATCGGCGTCCGTCTGCTCAAGATGAGAACGAATCAGCACCTGCTCCAGCCGATTAAGGTGTTTGAGGCCGGCGAGCGAGGGATTGCGTCCCAGCCTGACAGGGCTCAACGTCACGGAGATCCCCTCCTCGCGCCAGCGAAGATAGTGCTCCGGCCAGGGCGATACGCTGAGGATTCTCACGGGATTCACGCATCCGGCAGCGCTGTATCCGCGCCCCCCCGCCCCGCGCGTGATGATGACCTTCAGCACGCCATCCTGATGGGGCTGCGCCAGATGCGCCATCTCGTGCGCTAATAGCGCCCAGTCGTCGTAGGGGATAAAGAGCTGTTCACAGGCCTTCTGCAGGCGGGCCAGATGGGCTGACAGCAGCTGAACCCGGCCTCTGACGATGCGCGCCGTGGTAAAGCAGCCATCGCCGAACTGAACGCTGCGATCGTTCACCGCAAGCGTTTCACTTTCAGCGCCATTTATCAAATACATAAAAGTCTCCTTATCGCTGGCCGGTTAGTTTCGCAGGAGGAGATACATTGAACAAGCGGAGAAAACTGAATAAAAAAAGGCCCGACGAGCGGGCCAGTTTTTCGATGAGCATTGACGTCAGCAAAGGCGCGGCGTCAGGCGCGCATCACACCCTTTTAAAGATTAGCGAGCCGTTAGTGCCGCCGAAGCCGAAGGAGTTACACAGGGTATACTCCAGATCGCTAACCTGACGCGCTTCGTGCGGAACGAAGTCCAGATCGCAACCGTCATCCGGGTTATCCAGGTTGATGGTTGGCGGAACGGCGCCATCGCGCAGCGCGAGGATGGAGTAGATAGACTCTACTGCGCCCGCGGCGCCCAGCAGGTGGCCGGTCATTGACTTAGTCGAGCTGACCATGACGCGGCTGGCAGCGTCACCGAAGACGGATTTCACCGCCTGCGCTTCTGCTTTATCGCCTGCCGGCGTAGAGGTGCCGTGGGCGTTGACGTAGCCAATCTGGCTAGCTTCAATGCCAGCATCGCGAATGGCGTTCACCATCGCCAGCGCGGCTCCAGCACCATCTTCCGGTGGCGAAGTCATATGGTAGGCATCGCTGCTCATACCAAAGCCGACGATTTCCGCATAGATTTTCGCGCCGCGTTTTTTCGCGTGCTCATACTCTTCCAGCACGACCATGCCGGCGCCGTCGCCGAGCACGAAACCGTCACGCTCTTTATCCCATGGACGGCTTGCCGCCTGCGGGTTGTCATTGCGCGTGGACAGCGCGCGCGCTGCACCAAAGCCGCCTACGCCCAGCGGGGTACTGGCTTTTTCCGCACCACCGGCGACCATTGCGTCAGCATCACCATAGGCGATAACGCGCGCGGCGTGACCAATGTTGTGTACGCCAGAAGTGCAGGCGGTTGCGATGGAAATGCTTGGTCCACGCAGACCAAACATGATGGTCAGATGCCCGGCCACCATGTTAACGATTGTGGAAGGAACAAAGAACGGGCTGATCTTACGCGGTCCGCCTTTTACCAGCGAACTGTGGTTTTCTTCGATCAGGCCAAGCCCGCCAATACCGGAACCAATAGCGGCACCGATGCGGGTAGCATTCTCTTCCGTCACTTCAAGGCCAGAATCCTGCATGGCCTGAATGCCAGCGACAATTCCATATTGAATGAAGGCGTCCATCTTGCGCTGTTCTTTGCGCGAGATGAAGTCATCACAGTTAAAATCCTTTACTAAGCCAGCAAATTTCGTTGCATAGGCGCTAGTATCGAAATGGTCGATCAGGCTGATGCCACTCTGACCGGCAAGGAGAGCTTTCCAGGTAGACTCTACGGTATTGCCGACAGGAGACAACATGCCCAGTCCGGTCACAACTACACGACGCTTAGACACGGTTGTCCTCCAGGGAGGGAAAATAGATTCTTGTGGGACAAAATATAGATAAAACTCAGGCGGTCGAATGACCGCCTGGAGATGTTCACTTACGCCTGGTGGCCGTTGATGTAATCAATGGCAGCCTGAACAGTAGTGATTTTCTCAGCTTCTTCGTCCGGAATCTCAGTATCAAACTCTTCTTCCAGAGCCATTACCAGCTCAACGGTGTCAAGAGAATCAGCGCCCAGGTCTTCAACGAAGGAAGCATTGTTGGTAACTTCTTCCTGCTTAACGCCCAGCTGTTCGCCGATAATTTTCTTAACGCGTTCTTCGATAGTGCTCATACTCTTAAATTTCCTATCAAAACTCGCTTTCGCGATGGTTTTCGTAGTGTATAAAATGTTGAAAAATTTGCAACTAAATCCCGGCAGGTCTTACCACGATTTTACGCTATTTTGCGGCTGTTTGCCCTCATAACGCAAATCATTTTGTACAAAACATTACGGTGAACCGCACAGACTGCGCGGTTCCTGAGCGTTTTGCACAAATCTCGGTCAGACCATATACATTCCGCCGTTGACGTGCAGAGTTTCACCGGTGATGTAACTCGCTTCGTCAGAGGCTAAAAATGCCACCGCGCTGGCGATTTCATTTGGAGAGCCTAAGCGCCCCGCAGGAACTGCCGCCAGCGTACCCGCACGCTGCTCATCGGTCAGCGCACGCGTCATGTCCGTTTCAATAAAGCCCGGAGCAACAACGTTTACAGTAATACCGCGGGACGCAACTTCGCGAGCCAGTGATTTACTGAAGCCAATCAGACCCGCTTTCGCCGCAGCGTAGTTGGCCTGACCCGCATTTCCCATGGTACCAACCACAGAACCGATAGTGATAATACGTCCATGACGCTTTTTCATCATAGCGCGCATTACCGCTTTTGACAGACGGAAAACAGATGACAGGTTGGTTTCGATAATATCGTTCCACTCATCATCTTTCATGCGCATTAACAGGTTATCACGAGTAATCCCGGCATTGTTCACCAGGATATCAACTTCACCAAATTCTGCGCGAATATTTCCCAGAACAGATTCGATAGATGCAGGATCGGTCACATTCAGCAGCAGACCTTTACCGTTAGCACCTAAATATTCGCTGATCGCCTGCGCGCCGCTCTCGCTGGTCGCAGTACCGATAACTTTCGCGCCACGGGCAACGAGCGTTTCAGCGATTGCGCGGCCAATCCCGCGACTTGCACCGGTAACCAGCGCGATTTTTCCTTCAAAACTCATGGTTTTCCTCTTTTATTGCTCAAGCGCCGCAGACATCGCCGCCGGCTCGTTAAGCGCGGAAGCGGTCAGGGTGTCAACAATACGTTTAGTCAGACCGGTGAGGACTTTACCCGGACCAACTTCATACAGATGCTCTACGCCCTGTGATGCCATAAACTCAACGGTTTTGGTCCACTGAACCGGACTATACAGCTGGCGAACCAGGGCATCACGGATAGCATCAGGCGCCGTTTCACTTTTCACGTCGACGTTGTTTACCACCGCAATCGTCGGCGCGTTAAAGGTGATTTTCTGCAGCTCAACCGCCAGTTTTTCCGCCGCCGGCTTCATCAGCGCGCAGTGGGACGGTACGCTGACCGGCAGCGGCAGGGCACGTTTCGCACCCGCAGCCTTACAGGCGGCTCCCGCGCGCTCGACGGCCTCTTTGTTACCCGCAATAACCACCTGTCCTGGCGAGTTAAAGTTTACCGGAGAAACCACCTGCCCTTCAGCAGATTCTTCGCAGGCTTTGGCAATCGCAGCGTCGTCAAGCCCGATGATCGCGGACATCGCACCGGTACCTTCCGGTACCGCTTCCTGCATAAACCTGCCGCGCATCTCAACCAGGCGGACGGCATCAGCAAAATCGATAACGCCTGCGCATACCAGCGCAGAGTATTCGCCGAGGCTGTGGCCCGCCAGCAAAGCGGGCGCTTTACCGCCCTGCTGCTGCCAGACGCGATACAGCGCTACGGAGGCGGTCAGCAGAGCCGGCTGCGTCTGCCAGGTTTTGTTCAACTCTTCCGCCGGGCCCTGCTGTGCAAGCGCCCACAGATCGTAACCCAACGCCGCAGAGGCTTCACGGAACGTCTCTTCAATGACCGGGTAAGCGGCCGCCATATCTGACAGCATCCCGACACTCTGAGAGCCCTGTCCCGGGAACACAAAAGCAAATTGCGCCATGTTTAAATCCTTATCCTAAAAACGAACCAGCGCGGAACCCCAGGTGAAACCACCACCGAAGGCTTCCAGCAGAATAAGCTGACCACGTTGAATGCGGCCATCGCGAACGGCTTCATCCAGCGCACAGGGAACAGATGCCGCCGACGTATTGCCGTGTCTGTCGAGCGTGACGACCACGTTGTCCATCGACATGCCCAGCTTCTTCGCCGTGGCGCTGATAATACGCAGGTTGGCCTGATGCGGCACCAGCCAGTCAAGCGCAGAGCGCTCGAGGTTGTTCGCAGCTAAAGTCTCGTCCACGATGTGCGCCAGCTCGGTTACCGCCACCTTAAAGACTTCATTACCCGCCATCGTCAGATAGATGGGGTTTTCCGGTTCGACGCGATCGGCGTTCGGCAGCGTCAGCAGCGAGCCGTAGCTGCCATCCGCGTGCAGATGGGTGGAGATGATGCCCGGCTCTTCAGAAGCACCCAGCACCACGGCACCGGCGCCATCGCCAAAAATAATAATGGTTCCGCGATCGGCAGGATCGCAGGTGCGCGCCAGCACGTCAGCGCCGATCACCAGCGCGTAATCCACCGCACCGTTTTTTACGTATTGATCGGCAACGCTAAGCGCGTAGGTGAACCCCGCGCAGGCCGCAGCGACGTCAAACGCCGGGCAGCCTTTAATACCCAACATTGATTGAATCTGGCATGCCGAGCTAGGAAACGCATGGGTACCGGAGGTGGTCGCAACAATAATCAGACCAATTTGCTCCGGCTTGACGCCCGCCATGTCCAGCGCATTCTTAGCGGCTTCAAGGCCCATCGTAGCAACTGTTTCATTCGGTGCGGCAATACGACGCTCGCGGATACCGGTACGAGTAACAATCCACTCGTCAGACGTATCGACCATATTTTCCAGTTCAGCGTTCGTACGCACGTGCTCAGGCAGATAGCTGCCGGTACCAATAATCTTCGTATACATGTACGCTCAGTCACTCTTGGGTAATATACCGGGTTAACTCAAACTGCGAGGCGTCAGTCGTTGCCGGTCATCCGGGTTTGAGGCCGGGAATTTCCGCTTCTGCCGCCTTCAGGCAATTCGAAACCTGCAGGGTATAAAGATTCCAGGCGAGCGGCAATTCGCTGAGGAACCTGCCGCTGCACAGCCTGCACTGCCTGCTCTATCGCGACGCAAAAAGCGCGCTGATTGGCAGCCCCATGACTTTTAATCACGGAACCGCGTAATCCTAACAGACAGGCACCATTATACTGGTCGGGGTTGAGGTGACTGAATCGCCTCGACAGGCTTTTTTGTAACCAACGCTTTAATAAAAGCAGCCACCACGACCTTTTTTTCCCCTCTCCCTGTGATTTCAACAGTGAAAGGAACATTCTGACAACACCTTCCATCGTTTTTAATGTGACGTTGCCCGTGAATCCATCACAAACCAAAACATCCGTCTTGCCCGTCAACAATTCGTTGGCTTCCAGATACCCAATATAGTTGAGGGTTGGCAGAGTCTTCAAAACCGCCGCCGCGTCGCGAATGCTGCTGAGACCTTTCATCTCTTCTTCGCCGATATTCAGAAGCGCAACGCGGGGATCCTTAATACCGATCGCTTCTTCGGCAAGAACCGCCCCCATGATGGCAAACTGCACCAGCATTGTGCTATCGCAATCCACGTTAGCGCCTAAATCCAGCACCACCGTTTTGCCCTTCAGCTGATGCGGCAACATAGTAACCAGCGCAGGGCGCTCAATCCCCTCAATGGGCTTAAGCAGCAGCTTCGCCAGCCCCATCAGCGCTCCGGTATTACCCGCACTGACGCAGGCCTCCGCCCGCCCTTCTTTCACTAACTCAAGCGCAATGCGCATTGAGCTACCGCGACTGGCGCGAATCGCTTGCGCGGGTCGAGCATCACTGGCAATAACTGACTGCGCAGGGATAACCTGCAGACGTGAACGTTGTTCAAAATCAGCTTTGGCAAGTAATGGCGCGATAGTGTCGGGATCGCCGACTAAAAGAAGTGTGAGTTGTGAATTAGAGTTCAGTGCCTGCAATGCTGCAGGCACTGTCACGGAAGGGCCAAAATCCCCGCCCATGACATCTAACGCCAGGGTTAGACGTGTCAAGGTATCGTCGCTGCTCGGTTCGGTTATTCCCCAGTTACCCGGGGAGATCCTCACTAAGCTTCATCACGCTTTTACTCTTCGTCTTTCACGCGGCAAGTGCGTTGACTGCGCTCGTTCACACCAGTCACATAGTGAGCTATGCTCCTGGTGCTTCTCTCGCTTGCGTCTTCTTGCAACGCGAAATCCATGGAGTAATGCGTGATTACTTAGCGATAACCTTGCGACCGCGGTAGAAACCGTCGGCAGTGATGTGGTGACGCAGGTGTTTTTCACCAGAAGCTTTGTCTACAGACAGGCTGGTGACTGCGGTCAGCGCGTCATGGGAACGACGCATGCCACGTTTGGAACGGGTTGGTTTATTCTGTTGTACGGCCATGGACCTTACTCCTCAATTACTTATGCTTTAAGCTGGCTAATACGGCAAATGGATTTGGTTTTTGTGCCTCTTCAGGCAGTTCACCAAAGACCATGTCCGCGTCGGACACTTCACAGTGTTCAGAATCATGCACCGGAACTACGGGCAAGGCGAGGATGATTTCATCTTCAACCAGCGCCAGCAGATCGATTTCACCGAATTCGTTAACCTCAATCGGCTCATACGCTTCCGGCAGTGCTTCGGCCTGTTCGTCATTTCTGACGGGGCTGAAACAATACGTTGTGTGAACATGATGGGGGAACGGTTTCCCGCAACGCTGACATTCGAGGGTTACCGACACTGTCGCATCGCCGCTTAAAACGGCAAGACGCTGGTTATCGATAGCGAACGACATGCTGCATTCCACATCGCTGTCCACGCTGACAACAGAATCAGCGACACGCACAGCCTGATCACGGGTATAGATACCTTGGTAATCTAAGCGTTTTTGAGCCGTGCGAACCGGATCGAGAGTCAGGGGTAATTTTACCTTTTGCATAGGGCGCGCATATTAACTTTGTAACGTCATAGAGTCAAAGAAAAAGGCAGCCTCAGGTTGCCTTTTGCCATTTATTCGCACACATTGCGGCGCATAGTTTAAAATGATGCTCTGCGAAGCGCTATATGTGGATGAAAAAATATGTCTGAACTAATCCTCGCGTCAACCTCGCCGTGGCGGCGAATGCTGCTGGAAAAACTGTCGGTGCCTTTTGAATGCGCTGCGCCGAACGTTGATGAAACCCCGCTGCCCGGCGAACCTGCCCGCCAGCTGGTGATGCGTCTGGCGCAGGCAAAGGCGCAGGCCCTTGCCGCACGCTACCCAAAGCACCTCATTATAGGCTCCGATCAGGTTTGTGTCCTGGACGGTGAAATTACCGGCAAACCGCATACGGAAGAAAACGCCCATCGCCAGCTGAGAAAGGCCAGCGGCACCATCGTCACGTTCTATACCGGCCTGGCGCTGTACAATTCCGCCAACGGTCATCTACAAACGGAATGCGAACCTTTCGACGTTCATTTCCGCCGTTTAAGCGACCAGGAAATTGAGAGCTATATCCGCAAGGAAAACCCGCTGCAGTGCGCCGGAAGCTTTAAAAGCGAAGGTTTAGGCATCACGCTATTCGAACGGCTTGAGGGGCGAGATCCCAACGCGCTGGTCGGTTTGCCGCTCATTGCCCTGTGCCAGATGCTGCGCCGGGAAGCGTTGAATCCCCTGCTCACGTAAACATGATAAAGGCCTCCCGATCCCACGCGGTCTCTTCCTGAGGCCGCGTGCCGCCGCTTTACAACGCGTTTTACCCGCTGCCCAACGGAGCAGAGCAGGTTTACCCCAACTTAATTAATGCATCGCCTGTCACAGTTTATTTTACCCGCGCCATTAGAATCCATTATGAAACGTTGTTTTATTTTTAAATGGAGCCACTATGCCAACCCGCGCTACGCTTTTGACCCTCACCCTGCTGGCCGCCGCCGGCGTTAATGCCCATGACTGGCAGCGCCAGGGCATCGTAGAGGGCAATCTCCCCGCCTCCTGGCAGCAGCTGAAAGCGCAGATGACCTACCCGGACTCGTGGCTCTCTGGCCACTACCGTGATTTTGAGCAATGGCGACAGCAGGCCCGTACGCTGCTTCGGCAGTCTCTGCTAACCCCGGCGTCGACACTCCCCTTCGCGCCGCAAACGCTGATAAGAGAAAATCGAGGCGCGTATACCGCCGAGAAGCTGGCCTTCAACGTAACCGACGATAACAGGATTGCCGCGCTGATGTTGACGCCAAATTCCCCCGGCCCTCACCCGGCAATTGTTCTGCTGCACGACCATGGCTCAAAGTTTGATATCGGTAAGGAGAAGCTAATCCGTCCGTGGAACGACGCCGCACGGCTGGCCAGCGCCGAGGCGTGGGCGGATAAATTTTTCAGCGGTCGGTTTATCGGCGATGAACTGGCGCAGCGCGGCTATGTCGTCATCGCCATTGATAGCCCGGGTTGGGGGGACCGAGGGCCGATGGTCTACGAGCAGCAGCAGGCCCTCGCCAGCAACTACTTTAACCTGGGGCGCTCGCTGGCAGGTGAAGTTGCCTATGAAGATCTGCGTACCGTCGATTTCCTCAGCACTTTAAAAACGGTTGATAGTCAACGCATTGGGGTCGTGGGTTTCTCAATGGGCGGTTTTCGCGCCTGGCAGCTGGCCGCCCTGTCTGACAAAGTCGCCGCGACTGCGGTTATCTCCTGGTTTGGAACCTGGAACGGCCTGATGCAGCCTGGCAACAACGTTTTGCGCGGCCAGTCGGCGTTTTATATGCTTCACCCTGGCTTATCCGGACGCCTCGATATTCCCGATATCGCCAGCATTGCCGCGCCAAAACCGATGCTTATTTACAGCGGCGGACAAGATAAGCTCTTCCCGGCGGAAGCCGTTAACGACGCCTTCGCAAAAGTGCATAAAGTGTGGGCGTCGCAAAACGCGCAGGATAAGCTGGAAACAAAAACGTGGCCGGAACTGGGCCACGTTTTTAATCAACAACAGCAGGATGAAGTTTTCCCCTGGCTTGCCAGGTGGCTCAAACCCTGAGCCTGAGCGCGGTCATTTCGCGTTACGCAAGACCTGCAGGCAGCGCTTAAGCTGATTATCTAAGGGGGCTTCAATGCGCATAATCTCCCCGCTACCCGGATGGGTAAACTTCAGCGCCGCCGCATGCAGAAACAGCCGGTTAAGGCCGGTGCCCGCCAGCTGCTTATCAAATTCACGGTCGCCGTAGCGGTCGTCAAAAGCAATAGGGTGGCCGGCGTATTGCGTATGCACGCGGATTTGATGCGTACGACCGGTCACCGGGCTGCAGCGCACCAGCGTCGCATGGGTATAACGCTCTTCAACTTTAAAGCGCGTCTCCGACGGTTTCCCCTCCTGGTTAACCCGCACAATGCGCTCACCGCTCTGCAGAATATTTTTCAGCAGCGGCGCCTGCACCACTTTAGTATGCGACTGCCACTGCCCGCGCACCAGCGCCAGGTAATCCTTCTGCATTCCTTTGTCGCGCAGCTGCTCGTGCAGGGAACGCAGCGCGGAGCGCTTTTTGGCGACCAGCAGCACGCCGGAGGTGTCGCGATCCAGGCGATGCACCAGCTCCAGGAAACGCGCTTCCGGACGCAGCGCGCGCAGACCTTCAATTACGCCAAAGCTCAATCCGCTGCCGCCGTGTACCGCCGTTCCGGAAGGCTTGTTAAGCACCAGGATATGATCGTCTTCATATAAAATCACATCGGCCAGCGCGGCTACTTTTTGCAGGTGTGGAGAGACCGCCTCTTCTTCTTTCTCAGAGACGCGAACCGGCGGGATGCGCACTTCGTCGCCGGCTTCCAGCTTATATTCCGGCTTCACGCGCTTTTTGTTAACCCGCACCTCGCCTTTACGCAAGATGCGATAAATCATGCTCTTCGGTACGCCCTTCAGCTGCGTACGCAAAAAGTTGTCGATACGTTGCCCGGCTTCATCATCAGCAATGGCAACCATTTTTACGCTTGGGATCTCAGTTTTCATGGTGCGCGATTCTAAATAGCCCGACGCATTAGCGCCACTCATTTTTATATGCTTATATTTATCATCATCCGGATTTCACAGTACGCTTCATCATCGTTTTGTTTGTTATTAGAACAATCTGTATACGCGGGTGAAAAAACTGTGAGTAACCGGGTGATAAAAGGTGAAAGTCAACTTGCTATAACGAGCTTAGCAATGGAATAATGATGCAGTATTCCGTGCTGAAACTTGTTAGAACAAGAAATTAGCGGAATGACCAATTTTGTCTGACCGATCATCAACGCAGCAATGGCGTAAGACGTATTGATCTTTCAGACAGTTAGCGGGCTGCGGGTTGCAGTCCTTACCGGTACAGGCTCTATGGATTTCACGTCGCAGGAAGGCGTTCACACTGGGATATCCCGGCGCTCATCTGGATCAAATGATTAAGGTGAGCAGGTTAAGCCGCCACGCCTGCTGCATGAAAAACGATGGGTATAAATGGAATCTTCTCT
The DNA here is from genome assembly GCF_009025755.1 of Klebsiella sp. RCJ4. NCBI lineage: Bacteria > Pseudomonadati > Pseudomonadota > Gammaproteobacteria > Enterobacterales > Enterobacteriaceae > Klebsiella > Klebsiella sp. RCJ4. Next base: position 217,464 of record NZ_WCIN01000046.1, on the reverse strand, counting down.
GGTGATACATCCCAGGCAGTTCCCCTGATAAGTGCGCTGTGTTTCCGTTTGAAATACAGGCGACCGACACTCTGCGCCTCTTAAGCGCGCGACAGCCGTGAGGTTGGCGACGTGAAACAGACACGAGGCCATCGGTTTTCCCCGGTAAGGCGTTACTCTGCCCGTAGCTTAGTCGTCAATGTAAGAATAATGAGTAAGTTACGATGAAAAGAATGTTAATCAACGCAACTCAGCAGGAAGAGTTGCGCGTCGCCCTTGTTGATGGGCAGCGCCTGTACGACCTGGATATCGAAAGCCCCGGGCACGAACAGAAAAAAGCGAACATCTACAAAGGCAAAATCACTCGTATTGAACCTAGCCTCGAAGCCGCATTTGTTGATTATGGTGCCGAGCGTCATGGTTTCCTCCCTCTCAAAGAAATTGCCCGCGAATACTTCCCTGCCAACTACAATTCTCACGGTCGTCCAAACATCAAGGACGTGCTGCGTGAAGGCCAGGAAGTGATTGTCCAGATCGATAAAGAAGAGCGTGGCAATAAAGGCGCCGCGCTGACCACCTTTATCAGCCTGGCGGGTAGCTATCTGGTGCTGATGCCGAATAACCCACGCGCTGGCGGTATTTCACGCCGCATCGAGGGTGACGATCGCACCGAACTCAAAGAAGCGCTGGCCAGCCTTGAGCTGCCGGACGGCATGGGACTTATCGTTCGCACCGCTGGCGTCGGCAAATCCGCCGAAGCGCTGCAGTGGGACTTAAGCTTCCGCCTGAAGCACTGGGAAGCCATCCAGAAAGCCGCAGACAGCCGCCCTGCTCCGTTCCTGATCCATCAGGAAAGCAACGTCATCGTGCGCGCTTTCCGCGACTATCTGCGTCAGGATATCGGCGAAATCCTTATCGACAACCCGAAGGTGCTTGAGCTGGCTCGCCAGCACATTGCGGCGCTGGGTCGTCCGGATTTCAGCAGCAAAATCAAACTGTACACCGGGGAAATCCCGCTGTTCAGCCACTATCAAATCGAATCGCAGATTGAGTCCGCTTTCCAGCGTGAAGTGCGTCTGCCTTCCGGCGGTTCTATCGTTATCGACAGCACCGAAGCGCTGACCGCTATCGATATCAACTCCGCACGCGCCACCCGCGGCGGCGACATCGAAGAAACGGCGTTTAATACCAACCTTGAAGCAGCCGATGAAATCGCTCGTCAGCTGCGTCTGCGCGACCTTGGCGGCCTGATCGTTATCGACTTCATCGATATGACCCCGGTTCGCCACCAGCGTGCGGTAGAAAACCGCCTGCGCGAAGCCGTCCGTCAGGACAGAGCGCGCATCCAGATCAGCCATATTTCCCGCTTTGGACTGCTGGAGATGTCGCGTCAGCGCCTGAGCCCGTCGCTCGGGGAGTCCAGCCATCACGTCTGCCCGCGCTGTAGCGGAACGGGTACCGTGCGCGATAACGAATCGCTGTCGCTTTCTATTCTGCGTTTGATCGAAGAAGAAGCGCTGAAAGAGAACACCAAAGAAGTTCACGCTATCGTACCGGTGCCGATTGCCTCTTACCTGCTGAACGAAAAACGTGCCGCGGTAAGCGCGATTGAAACCCGTCAGGCCGATGTGCGCGTTATTATCGTGCCAAACGACCAGATGGAAACGCCGCACTACTCTGTTCTGCGCGTGCGTAAAGGCGAAGAGACCTCCACGCTGAGCTATCTGCTGCCGAAACTGCACGAAGAAGAGATGGCCATGCCTTCTGATGAAGAGCCAGCCGAGCGTAAACTCCCGGAACAACCGGCGCTGGCTGCTTTTGTCATGCCTGACGCGCCTCCGGCTCCGGCCCAGGAAGAGCCGGCCAGAGCCGCGGCTACCGTTGCGCCTGCCGCATCCGCACCGAAGGCGGCAGCGCCGGCGCAGCCTGGCCTGGTTGCCCGCTTCTTCAGCGCGCTGAAAAAAGTGTTCTCCAGCGAGGAAGAGACTAAACCGGCGGAAGTTCAGGTTGAGAAAAAAGCGGAAGAGAAATCCGAGCGTCAGCAGGAGCGTCGTAAACCGCGTTCCAACAACCGCCGCGATCGCAATGACCGCCGCGACAACCGGGATAATCGCGATAGCCGCGAGAACCGCGATAGTCGTGCCGAGAACAGCGAAGGCCGCGAGTCTCGTGAAGAAAACCGCCGCAACCGTCGTGAGAAGCAGCAGCAGAACGCTGAGCCGCGCGAAATCCGCCAGACAACGGTCGAAGATAGCGAAAAAGGCAAAGCGCGCGACGAGCAGCAGCCGCGCCGCGAACGTAATCGCCGTCGTAACGATGATAAACGTCAGGTTCAGCAGGAAGCCAAAGCGCAAACCCGCGAAGAGCCGGTTGTTCAGGAGAGCGAGCAGGAAGAGCGCGTGCAGACGATGCCGCGTCGTAAACCTCGCCAGCTGGCGCAGAAGGTGCGTATTGAATCTGCTGCCGCTGAACAGGCTGTCGAGCCGGTAGCCGCGCCTCAGGTCGCCGAAGCGCCGGTCGTCCAGCCGGAAGCCGCAGCGCCGCGCACTGAACTGGCGAAAGTCGACCTGCCGGCGGTTGTTGAAACCACTGCGGAACATGATGAGAACGGTGAAGCCCGCGAATCTAACGGTATGCCGCGTCGTTCACGTCGTTCCCCTCGTCACCTGCGCGTCAGCGGCCAGCGCCGTCGTCGCTACCGTGATGAGCGTTACCCGACGCAATCCCCGATGCCGCTGACCGTAGCCTGCGCATCGCCGGAAATGGCGTCTGGTAAAGTGTGGATCCGCTACCCGGTCGTTCGCCCTCAGGACCAGCAGCAGGAAGACGTGCAGGTTCAGGAGTTCTCAACCACTGCGGCTGAGCCCGTCGTCGCGCCAGTGGCTGCCGCTGAGCCGGCTGTCTCTGACGTCATTGCCCCGGCTGTCGCCGCAGAAAGCGCAGTCGAGCCAGTGGCCACTACCGAGCCTGTGGCGGTGATTAACGAACCTGAAGTTCCGGTCGTAGAAACCACGCATCCGGAGGCTATCGCCGCCCCGGTTGATGAACAGCCGCAGCTGATTGCCGAAGCCGATGAAGCCGTGGCCGAAGAAGTTGTCGCAGAAGCCGTTGACGTCGTTGCGCAAGAAGCTGTCGAACCGGAAGCTGCGGTCGCTGAACCTGTGGCGGTTGAAGAGACGGCGGTGGTTGTTGAGGAAGCGCCTGTTGTTTCCGAACCGGTGGTTGAACCTGCACCAGCGGCGGAGCCGGTCGTTGCGACTCAACCTGTTGTCACGGCTGCGCCGGTCGTTAAGGTCGCCAATCGTCACGCCACGGCGCCGATGACCCGCGCCCCAGCGCCAGACTACGTACCTGAAGCGCCTCGTCAAAGCGAGTGGGTTCGCCCGAACTTTGATTTTGACGGCAAAGGTTCTGCTGGCGGTCATAGCGCCACGCACAAAGCCGCTGCCGGACCTACCCGTCCGCAGCCCGTAGAGTAACGTCACCTCGACAAGACCGGCCCCCGCGCCGGTCTTTTTTTATTCCCCTTCCGGACGCTGCATCCCCGCAATCTGCGGCATGACCTCACGCATCAGATCGAGAAACTTACGCAACCGCGTCGGATAGTAGCGCGCCCAGGGATACACCAGGTGTACCGGCAGCGGTGAGGCTCGCCACTGCGGGAACAGTTCCACCAGCCGCCCGGCGGCAATATCGTCCGCTACCGCCCAGCTCGACACAATCGCCGCGCCCAGCCCCGCCAGCGCGGTATTACGCGCCACATGCACGCTATCGGTACTCAGACACGGCGCGATGGCAAAGGTAATAAGCTGCTCATCCACCTGCGACTGCAGCCTCACCTCATGCTGATAGAACGTGCTGATGGCTATCCACGGCAGCAACGACATCTCCTGCGGCGCGCTTAACGGCGGCAAGTTCGCCAGCAGCGATGGGGAGGCCACCACGCTGCGGGGAACCTCGGCCAGCAGTACCGATACCGTAGCCGGATCCACCTCAGCCCCCACGCGAATCGCGCAGTCGATACCATCGCTCAGAAAATCGACCGTCTTATCGTTCAGCATCCATTCAACCGCCAGCTGGGGATAGCGCTGCAAAAAATCCACCAGCGGCCCCAGCAGCTGTTGCTGACCAAACGCATGCGGGGCCCGCACCCTTAAAATCCCCACCGGCCGGTCATCGGTGATCCGCAGGTCGTCCTCCAGCGCCAGCCAGGCATCGACGACCTGGCGGGCATGCTGATAACAGCGCTCACCGTCATCGGTCAGCTTCATCGCGTGAGTCGTGCGCAGAATCAGCTTTGCGCCAAGCAGCCCCTCCAGAGACTGAAGCCGTCGACTTACCGTCGCCTGGGTCGTATTCATCTGTACCGCGGCGGCGGAGAGAGAGCCGGCCTCCACGATACGAATGAACGTACGCATCAGTTCGATACGATCTATACGCTCTTGCTTCTTCATTTATATTTTGCCTATACGTTTAGCGTATAACCGTTTTACCACCGGGCTATCTACCGCGCCAGCCGGATTACGGGAAAAATAGCGCCATCGCTTCTAAGAGGAATCCACCATGACACCAACTCCACTCACCTCCCGCACCGCCGGGTGGGTCATTTTCATCCTTGCGCTGGGCGCGGGCTTCAGCGTCGCCTCAATCTATTACGCGCAACCGCTGCTGCCGCTGATGGGGGCTAACCTCCATTTGAGCGTTGAGGGTATGGGTCTGGTTCCGACCCTGACCCAGGCCGGCTACGCGCTGGGCATACTTTTCCTTCTCCCGCTTGGCGACCGCCACGACCGCAGAAAGCTGATCCTGATGAAAAGCGCCGCGCTGGCCGTCCTGTTGCTGCTCTGCAGCCTTACCGGTCAGCTAAGCTCCCTGCTGATTGTCAGCCTGCTTATCGGTATGGCCGCGACCATGGCGCAGGATATCGTACCGGCAGCCGCGATTCTGGCTCCCGCGGGCAAGCAGGGGAAAATGGTGGGTACGGTGATGACCGGCCTGCTGCTGGGGATCCTGCTGTCGCGAACCGTTAGTGGTCTGGTGGGGGCGCTATTCGGCTGGCGGGTAATGTATCAGGCGGCTGCGGTCAGCATTGCGATGATTGGCGTGGTGATGTGGCGCGTGCTGCCGCGCTTCGAAATTCACTCAACCCTCAGCTACCCGCAGCTGATGAAATCGATGGCGCATCTGTGGAAACGCTATCCGGCACTGCGTCGCGCCGCATTCGCCCAGGGATTCCTCTCTATCGCCTTTAGTGCCTTCTGGTCTACGCTTGCGGTCATGCTGTTGGCGCACTATCAGATGGGCAGCGCGGTAGCCGGTGGCTTCGGTATTGCAGGGGCTGCCGGGGCGCTTGCCGCACCGCTGGCCGGCGGCCTGGCCGACAAGTTCGGCGCAGAAAAAGTCACGCAAATGGGCGCGGCGCTGGTGACGGTTTCGTTTGCCCTGATGTTTTTGCTGCCTGCGCTACCGCCGCATGGTCAGCTAATCCTGATTGCCATCTCGGCCGTCGGTTTTGACCTGGGGCTGCAATCCAGCCTCGTAGCGCACCAGAACCTGGTGTATGGCCTGGAGCCGCAGGCGCGCGGACGCCTCAATGCGCTGCTGTTCACCGGCGTGTTTATTGGGATGTCGCTGGGTTCAGTACTGGGAAGCAAACTGTATGTGATCGCAGGCTGGAGCGGCGTGGTGACCCTCGCCGTCGTAACCGGTGCGATTGCCCTTGGGATCCGCCTGCTGGAAAGCGCCAGGGTCGTATCGACGCAGCGAACCGCCAGATAAAGAGCGAACCGTCAGGTAAAAAAAGCCGCTGTGCAATTCCTGCAGAGCGGCTTTTCTTTCATCAGAACAACTCAAACCGTGCGACGAGCAAACTCTTTCACGCGAAAGCCCAGCAGCAGCAGCGTCGCGAAATAGGCGACAACGCCGGCCACCACGACCACCATCAAGCGCAGCAGGCGGAACGGCATCGTCCCCTGCGACCACTCCGGCATCAGGTACATCACGCCCAGCAGCGCCGCTGACATAATAATCACCGCGATGACCAGGCGCAGCAGGAACAGGAACCAGCCCGGCTGAGGCGTAAAAATTTTCTGTTTCCGCAGCTGCCAGTAGAGCAGCGCGGCGTTCAGGCAGGCGGCCAGACCAATCGACAACGACAGACCAGCGTGCTTCAGGGGGCCAATAAAGGCGAGGTTCATCACCTGCGTCATGATCAGCGTGACGATGGCAATTTTCACCGGCGTTTTAATGTCCTGCCGCGAATAGAATCCGGGAGCCAGCACCTTCACGACGATGAGCCCCATCAGCCCGACAGAATATGCCACCAGCGCGCGCTGGGTCATCGCGGCATCAAAAGCGGTAAATTTCCCGTACTGGAATAACGCGACCGTCAGCGGCTTGGCCAGGATCCCTAATGCCACCGCGCTCGGTAGCGCAAGCAGGAAGCACAGGCGTAATCCCCAGTCCATCAAACGGCAATATTCATCGTGATTGCCGCTGGCGAAGCTTTTAGACAGCGAAGGCAGCAAAATGGTCCCCAGCGCCACGCCCAGTACGCCGGACGGAAACTCCATCAGACGATCGGCGTAGTACATCCACGATACGGAGCCGGAAACGAGGAATGAGGCAAAAATCGTGTTAATGATCAGCGAGATTTGGCTGACGGAGACGCCGAGAATCGCCGGGCCCATCTGTTTTACCACCCGCACTGCGCCAGCATCTTTAAGGTTGACCCGCGGCAGCACCAGCATGCCGATTTTTTTCAGATGCGGCAGCTGCCAGGCGAGCTGCAAAATACCGCCAACCGTTACCGCCCACGCCATTGCCAGCATCGGCGGATTAAAATAGGGCGCGGCAAACAGCGCAAAACCAATCATGCTGACGTTCAGGAAGGTCGGGGCAAAAGCAGGCACCGAAAAGCGGTTCCAGGTATTCAGGATGGCGCCCACGAGTGAAGCCAGGGAGATCAACAGAATATAGGGAAAAGTGATGCGCAAAAGCTGCGTGGTCAGGGCGAACTTTTCGGGCGTATTGGCAAATCCCGGCGCGGTGATAGTAATCACCCACGGTGCCGCCAGCAAACCGGCGACGGTGACCAGCGCCAGCACCAGCGTCAGCAGCCCCGAAACATAGGCGACGAAAACCCGGGTCGCATCTTCACCCTGCTTGCTTTTATACTCCGCCAGAATCGGCACAAAAGCCTGTGAGAAAGCGCCTTCAGCAAAAATACGCCGTAAAAGGTTCGGGAGTTTAAAAGCAACGAAGAAGGCGTCGGTGGCCATCCCCGCGCCAAAAATACGCGCCACAATCGCATCGCGCGCAAAGCCCAGCACGCGCGAGAACATGGTCATCGAACTGACGGCCGCCAGTGATTTTAAAAGATTCATTAACGTGTTATTCCACAACCCTGGAGTAAAACGCCCGCAAATGCGGGCGCTGGAAAGTGGCGATAGTCTACCGGGTTCATAATGAATTACTACTGTCAGTTGTTACAACGGATTATTCGCTCATCGCTTCGCGCCACAGTTTCTCTATAACGCGCTGAGCAAGCAGCGCCTGCTCGCCGGACGTTTCAGGAACCGTCTGATTTTGCACGCATTCGATAAAATGCCGCGCGCAGCCGGTAAATCCACGCTGCTCAAGGGTGGTCTGCCAGCCAGGGATCGGGCGCTGGATCACTCCGCGTCCCCGCTCCTCCTGCCACTCCCGCATGTCCCGGACTTCATATAATCCGCCGTCGGTCACCGCCTGTACCCACTCCCGCTGGCTTCCGGCGCGGCGGTGCATACTGGTGGTTATCTGCATCATTCCGCAACTGAAATGGTGTTCGGCATACAGCATCTCCCCTTGAGCGGTGGTGTGCAGCGTACCGCCGTTTAAACGCGCTTTATCGCCCGCCAGCCATAGCGCGGTATCGACGACGTGCAGATAGTCATCCAACAGCGTGAAGCGCAGATCGTGGCCCACGCTGTCGCTACGGTGCTTATCCATCCGCAGCGACGCAGCGCTCCCGAGCTGGGCCTTCAGCTCGCGATAGAGGGGGGCAAAACGGCGGTTAAACCCGACCATTAGCGTGAGATGACGGCGAGCGGCCAGCTCAACCAGCGCCTCCGCATCGCTGAGTTTATCCGCCAGCGGTTTATCAACGCAGACATGCACTCCGGCATTGAGCAGGCGGGAAACCACTTCATAATGTGAAGCCGTTGAAGTATGCACGAATACGGCATCACACTGCGCCGCCAGCTGTTCCAGAGAATCCGCATAGGGAATACGCCAGGTTTCACAGATACGCAGCGCTTTCTCTTTCCCGGGCGACCACGCCGCCTGTAGCGTCCAGTCATCGGCGGCCCCCAGCACCGGTAACCACGCCTTTTGCGCGATACCGCCCAGGCCAACCACTCCTATACGTAGTTTCGCCGACATGCTTAATCTCCCAGGTGAGCCAGCAGTGAATCGAGACGCGCTTTCAGCTCGGCAACTTCCGCCTCCAGCGCCTCAACGCGCATCTGAAGATCGTCGCCGGGCGGCGACACGGCCTCCACGACGGTAATCAGTGAATCCATATCATCGCAGAACAGATGCATATAGCGGCTTTCACGCTTGCCAGGCTCCCGCGGCAGACGCGCAACGTAGGGGCCATCTTCTCGCGAAGCCAGGTTTTCGAGGACGCTTTCAACCTCGGCCATATCGCTGAATTCATGCATTCGCTGCGCGCGACCGCGGAGTTCGCCAGGCGTCTGCGCCCCGCGCAGCAGCAGTGTGGTCACGATAGCGACTTCCGCCGGCGTGAATTTCAGATCGCCGAATTCAGAGTTGCAGAAGCGTTGTTCATACTTGGTCACCCGATTGCCGAAACCGCTGACCGTACGCAAATAATGGCGCTTGACTAGCGTATCGAGCAGATCCTGAACTTCACTTTCGCTGAGCGACATTACCGGTTCACGGTTTGTTTTCTGGTTACAGGCGGTGACCACCGCGTTGACCGACAGGGGGTACTGCTCCGGCGTGGTGACCTGCTTTTCCAGCAGGCAGCCAATGACCCGCGCCTCATGCGCGGTTAACTGATATTTCATGATGTCTCCTTAGCGACCCGGGGTCCAGTCCGGTGTCTTCAACGCCGTCAGTACGTGATCGCGCCACTGCCCATCAATGAGCAGGTAATCTTTGGCGTAACCCTCTTTTTCAAAGCCCAGACGCGCCAGCAAATCGCCGCTGCGCTGATTATGCGGCATATAGTTTGCCATTATGCGATGGATATGTTGCGTGCGCTGCATATAGCGAATGGCCGACGTCAGCGCTTCATACATCAGCCCCTGCCCTTGCCATTTCTCCCCGATGGAGTAGCCGAGATAGCAGGCATGAAACGATCCGCGCACCACGTTCGAAAAATTCGCCACGCCGATGATCTCTTTTTCTTCCGGGTCAAGCAGAGCAAAATAGAACGCCGAGCCCTGCTTATGAAACTCAGAAATCATCGATAAACGCGCCTGCCAGCCGGAAGGATAACAGTGGCTGTCATCGCGCACCGGTTCCCAGGGTTTTAAGAACCCTTTATTTTCCGCGTAATAATCGGCCAGACGCCAGGCGTCACGATCGTGCACCAGCCGAACCACCAGCCGGTCCGTCGTCAAACGCACCTTCGGTACGTTACTGCGATAGCCAAACATTCCCCTCTCCTGTTCCCCTGACGCAATACTTGCTGACTTTACTATACCTGTCCTGCACGGCGGTGTGAAAACAGCAACATACCATTTTCTGCACCATCTCTGCTTTTCGATGAATAGCCTCTATCGTTCTTGCATTTTGATAAAAAAATATTGTCGCGAGCGCGCTGGGAAAATAGCCATTAACCCCGCAAAATGTCAGAGCTTATTCTTATTTTTCCCTGGAGGGGAAATGTCCCGCGTATCGCAGGCAAGGAGCCTGGGTAAATATTTCCTGTTAGTCGATAACATGCTGGTCGTACTCGGCTTTTTCGTTGTGTTCCCGCTTATCTCCATTCGCTTTGTCGACCAGATGGGGTGGGCTGCGCTGATGGTCGGGATTGCGCTCGGCCTGCGTCAGCTGGTGCAGCAAGGCTTAGGAATATTTGGCGGCGCCATTGCCGACCGTTTTGGCGCCAAGCCGATGATCGTTACCGGTATGCTGATGCGCGCGGCCGGCTTCGCAGCGATGGCCGTCGCTCATGAACCCTGGGTGCTGTGGCTCTCCTGTATTCTTTCAGGCCTCGGCGGCACGCTGTTCGATCCCCCGCGGGCGGCGCTGGTGGTCAAGCTGGTACGCCCGCACCAGCGCGGACGTTTCTTCTCTATCCTGATGATGCAGGACAGCGCAGGAGCGGTGATCGGCGCGCTGCTGGGCAGCTGGCTGCTGCAATATGATTTTCGCCTGGTGTGCAGCGCCGGGGCGGCGCTGTTTATCGCCTGTGCGGCATTCAACGCCTGGTATCTTCCCGCATGGAAGCTGTCGACGGTCAAAACGCCGGTTCGTGAAGGACTGGGGCGCGTGCTGCGCGACAAACGCTTTGTCACCTATGTGCTGACGCTGACCGGGTATTACATGCTGGCGGTGCAGGTGATGCTGATGCTGCCGATTATGGTTAATGATATTGCGGGTTCTCCGGCGGCGGTCAAATGGATGTACGCCATTGAAGCGACCATTTCGCTAACGCTGCTGTATCCGATTGCCCGCTGGAGCGAAAAGCGTTTTCGCCTGGAGCAGCGCCTGATGGCCGGCCTGCTGATCATGACGCTCGCGATGATGCCAATTGGCCTGAGCAGCAATTTGCAGCAGCTGTTTACGCTGATCTGCGTATTTTATATGGGGTCAATCATCGCTGAACCCGCGCGTGAAACGCTGGGGGCGTCGCTGGCGGATGCCAGAGCGCGCGGCAGCTATATGGGCTTTAGCCGGTTAGGCCTGGCCTTCGGCGGCGCTTTCGGCTACGCAGGCGGCGGCTGGCTGTTCGATGCCGGTAAGGCCGTCGGTCAGCCTGAACTGCCGTGGCTGATGCTGGGCATTATCGGCCTCGCGACGTTTATTGCGCTGTGGTGGCAGTTCAGTCCAAAACGTTCGGCCTCTGGAATGCTGGAGCCGCGAACCTGATTTGCCGGGCCTTCGTTTCTCCTCCATACTGAATTGAGGATGTTCAGCAACAATGGAGGAGAAACGTGAAGTTATATATCTACGATCACTGCCCGTTCTGCCTTAAAGCCCGCATGATTTTCGGCCTGAAAAATATCCCCGTCGAACTGATTGTGCTCCTGAACGATGATGAATTAACCCCCACCCGAATGATCGGCCAGAAAATGGCGCCAATCCTGCAAAAAGACGATAGCCGCTATATGCCGGAAAGCATGGATATCGTGCACTATGTCGATAAGCTGGACGGCAAACCGCTCCTTACCGGCCCGCGTAATCCGGCGGTGGAAACCTGGCTGCGGAAGGTCAACGGCTACGCGAACCGCCTGCTGATCCCCCGCTTTGCCAAATCCGCGTTTGATGAATTCGCCACGCCAGAGGCGCGCGCCTATTTTGTGAAAAAGAAAGAGGCGGCTATCGGCAGCTTTGCCGACCATCTTGCCCATTCTCCCGGTCTGGTGAAGAACATCAGCGACGATCTGCGGGCGCTGGATAAACTGATTGTCCAGCCAAACGCCGTCAACGGAGAACTCTCTGAAGATGATATTCAGCTCTTTCCTCTGCTGAGGAATCTGACGCTGGTTGCCGGCGTGAACTGGCCGAGTCGGGTGGCCGCCTATCGTGACAACATGGCCAAACAGACGCAGATCAACCTGCTTTCCTCAATGGCTATTTAACCTCAAGGCAGCGGATGGTTTGGCCCTTCGCTGCCGAACGCCTCTTTTTCAGTCTTTTCCGCTAGCACCTCCTGCGCTGGCGGGCCATGCTGCTTTGTGTCAGGATGAACCCATGGCATGACATTAAGGAATCCAATGAAAAAGATGTTTATCGCAGCCGCACTTATCGTTAGCGGCCTGCTTAGCGCCTGTAATCAGCTCACGCAATATTCCGTGAGCGAGCAGGAAATCAATCAGGCGCTGCAGAAACGTAACCACTTCGCTAAGGATATTGGCCTGCCAGGCGTAGCGGATGCCCATATTGAACTGCAAAATCTTACCAGCGCTATTGGCCGTGAAGAACCAAACAAAGTCACGTTAAGCGGCGTGGCCAATTTAGATCTGAATTCACTTTTCGGGAACCAGAAAGCGACCATCGATCTGAAGCTCAAAGCGCTGCCGGCTTTCAATAAAGAAAAGGGGGCCATTTTCTTGCAGGAGATGGAAGTCGTCGATGCGAAAGTTCAGCCGGAAAAGCTCCAGTCTGTCGTACAGACGCTGATCCCTTACCTGAATCAGTCCCTGCGTAGCTACTTCAATCAGCAGCCTGCCTACGTCCTGCGCGAGGATGCCAGCACCGGTGAAGCGCTGGCGAAAAAGTATGCTAAAGGGATTGAAGTGAAGCCCGGCGAGATTATTATCCCGTTCACCAACTGATAGCTCGGGCGCTGAAGCGCCCGATTTTTTACGGAAGTTGATGCAAAGGAAAACGTTTACGCTTATCCTTAGTGCCCGGCAAAAACAGCCCTGATGACTGAACCTATTAGCCGGAGCCTTCCATGACAGCACAATCCCAGGTATTGAAAATCCGCCGCCCTGACGACTGGCATATCCATCTGCGCGATGACGATATGTTAAAAACCGTCGTGCCTTATACCAGTGAATTTTATGGCCGGGCGATCGTGATGCCGAACCTGGTACCGCCTGTCACTACCGTCGAAGCCGCCCTCGCCTATCGCCAGCGTATCGTTGATGCGATCCCTGCGGGCCATGATTTTACGCCGCTGATGACCTGCTATCTGACGGATACGCTCGACCCGGCTGAGCTGGAGCGCGGATTTAACGAAGGCGTATTCACTGCCGCCAAGCTCTATCCGGCCAACGCCACCACCAACTCCAGCCACGGCGTCACCAGTACGGATGCCATTATGCCGGTGCTGGAACGCATGGAAAAGCTGGGGATGCCTCTGCTGGTTCACGGTGAGGTCACCCATGCTGATATCGATATTTTTGACCGGGAAGCTCGCTTTATTGAAACGGTCATGGAGCCGCTGCGTCAGCGCCTGCCAGGCCTGAAGGTGGTCTTCGAACACATCACGACCAAAGATGCCGCTGAATACGTACGCGACGGTAACGAGCTGCTGGCGGCCACCATCACCCCGCAGCACCTGATGTTCAACCGCAACCATATGCTGGTTGGCGGCGTGCGTCCCCACCTTTATTGCCTGCCGATCCTGAAACGCAATATTCACCAGCAGGCGCTGCGCGAACTGGTTGCCAGCGGTTTTGACCGCGCTTTCCTCGGCACGGATTCCGCTCCCCATGCCCGCCATCGTAAGGAAGCCAGCTGCGGATGCGCAGGCTGTTTTAACGCGCCGACCGCGCTGGGCAGCTACGCCACGGTATTTGAGGAGATGAACGCCCTGCAACACTTTGAAGCCTTCTGTTCGCTTAACGGCCCCCGCTTCTATGGCCTGCCGGTCAATGAGGGCTACGTGGAGCTGGTGCGCGAAGAGAGCCAGGTGGTCGAGAGTATCGCCCTGCCAGGCGACGCGCTGGTGCCGTTCCTTGCCGGGGAAACCGTGCGCTGGACGATGAAAAAATAAATAGCCCGCCCCCTGTTGTAAATCTTCAAAGTGTACTGTATAAATAAACAGTACATTATCCAGGGGGCAATTATGCGTATTGAAGTCTCTATCGCCAAATCAACAGCCTTACCCAACGGCGCCTTAGATGCGCTGAACAATGAACTCTCGCGTCGTATCGAACAGCAGTTTCCCTCTACCTCAAGTCAGGTAACGGTTCGGTACGCAGCTAATAACAATCTGTCGGTTATCGGCGGCCTGAAAGAAGACAAAGACCGGATTAGCGAAATCCTGCAAGAAACCTGGGAAAGCGCTGACGACTGGTTTGTCCGCGACTAGTCAATTAAATTTGCTCCCTCATTGTGCAATTTTTTGCCGGGTCGCCCCGGCTTTTTTATTTTTTTCATAGTCAGACTCTCCCCTATTGCTTTTCCTTAGCACCTTCATAAATAACAAATAACCCTCCCTGATTTGCCTAAAAAATCAGCACATGGGCGCGTATGTGTCTCTATTTCATTTAATTTCTCGAGTTTATTCTTGACTACTGATATAATTAACTTGCTTCAAAAAACACGCATTAAACCTCGAGAACTGTTGTCTTTTAACATATGAATAAGGGGTTATGATGGAAAAGAATAATGAAGTCATCCAGACCCATCCCCTCGTCGGATGGGACATCAGCACCGTTGATAGTTACGATGCGCTGATGTTGCGCCTGCACTACCAAAACCCCGCTCAAGAAAGCAGTAGAGACGCAGAGATTGGCCAGACGCTATGGCTAACGACGGACGTCGCACGTCAGTTTATTTCGATTCTGGAAGCAGGTATTGCGAAGATTGAATCTGGCGAATACCAGGAAAATGAGTATCGAAGGCATTAAAATTTAGCGCTAATGTCAGAATATTCACTTAACAGGCACCCTCGGGTGCCTGAATTATTTTCGGGCTTGTATAACAGCAGGTTGTTAATTACCCTGCTAATAAAGCAATAACCTGGAACTCACCATGCAATACGATCTTATCATTATCGGTAGCGGCTCGGTCGGCGCTGCCGCAGGCTATTATGCGCGGCAGGCAGGGCTCAACGTACTGATGATTGATGCCCATCAGCCGCCGCATCAGGAAGGCAGCCATCACGGCAGCACCCGCCTCATTCGTCACGCCTACGGCGAAGGCGAAAGATATGTCCCCCTGGTACTGCGCGCGCAACAGCTATGGGATGAGTTTGCCGCCGCCAGCGGTGAAGCCGTCTTTGAACGTACAGGAGTGATTAACCTCGGGCCTGCCGGTTCCGACTTTCTGCGCAATGTTGCCAGCAGCGCGCGCGAGTTCCAGCTCAATATCGAAGAAATGGATGCGCAGACGGTGATGACTCGCTGGCCGGAAATTCGTATTCCTGATGATTATCGGGCGATATTTGAACCCGCATCCGGCATACTGCGCAGCGAACTGGCCGTTGAAAGCTGGATCCGTCTGGCACGCGAAGCGGGCGCCGCACAGCTCTTCAACTGCCCGGTATCGGCCATTCACCACGCGCCGAACGGCGTAACCGTCGAGACGATTGATGGTGAGTACAGCGGCAAAAAACTGCTGGTTAGCGCCGGTACCTGGGTTACCCGGCTGATGCCAGAACTCCCTGTCCAGCCGGTACGTAAAATTTTCGCCTGGTTTCAGGCGGATGGCCGCTACAGCAGCAAAAATAATTTCCCGGCGTTTACCGGTGAGTTAGCGAATGGCGATCAGTTTTACGGTTTCCCGGCAGAAGATAACGAATTGAAAATCGGCAAGCATAACGGCGGGCAGCCTATTTCCACGCCGGAAGAGCGTAAGCCGTTTGGTGCCGTTGCAACGGACGGCTCTGAAGCTTTTAGCTTCTTGCGTAATGTGTTGCCCGGTATCGGCGGCTGCCTGCATGGCGCATCCTGTACCTATGACAACACCGCCGACGAGGACTTTATCATTGATACGCTGCCCGGCCAGCCGGATACGCTATTGATTACCGGCCTGAGCGGGCACGGCTTTAAGTTCGCACCGGTACTCGGTGAACTGGCCACACGGTTTGCGCTTGAAGAACCCTTTGGGTTTGATATATCCCCGTTTTCACTGGCGCGGTTTAAGAAATAAGCGCCCGCCGTACAACCTGACAACCACGCTAAAGAAACGGCCTCGCTTGAGGCCGTGAATGATGAGAGAGATGATGCGTCGCCTGTTCGAATTACTGGTTAACAACGTCCGCGAACATTTTATGATTTATCTGGCGCTGTGGCTTCTGCTGGCGTTTATCGATCTTATCTGGCTATGGTTTTTCTGAAGGCTCAGGATCCGGGATCCCCAGCTTCGTATTCAACCGACCGCGAGATTTATTAAAGATCTTATTGCCATTCTCGCGGCCGGCGCGCAGTTTTCGCTGCTCCTCTTCCGGCAGCTTATGCTCTTCCATGCAGGCTTCGCTACAGCAGCCGGCGAATTTCTCCGCGCAGGCAGGACACTGAATAAACAGCAGGTGGCAACCATCGTTCAGGCAGTTGGTATGGCTGTCGCAGGGGGCGCCGCACTGATGGCAATGGGCGATAACATCATCTGAGATACGCTCTCCCATACGCTCATCGAAGACAAAGTTCTTACCGATAAAGCGAACCGGCAGCCCCTGTTCGCGCGCGCGTCGCGCGTACTCGATAATCCCGCCCTCAATATGCGAGACCTTAGTGAACCCATTGTGCTTCATCCACGCGCTGGCTTTTTCGCAGCGGATACCGCCGGTGCAGTACATCACGATATTTTTATCTTTATGTTCCTGCATCATCTCAACGGCCTTCGGCAGCTGGTCGCGAAACGTATCCGCCGGGATCTCCAGCGCATTCTCGAAATGGCCGACCTCATATTCGTAATGGTTACGCATATCAATAAAGACCGCATCCGGGTCGTCCAGCATCGCGTTGACTTCCGCAGCCTTTAAATAATCGCCCACGTCCGATGCATCAAACGTCGGATCGTCAATCCCATCCGCGACGATCCGATCGCGTACCTTGAGACGCAGAACCCAGAAGGATTTACCGTCATCATCGAGGGCGATATTCAGGCGCAGACCATTCAGGGCAGGATCAAAAGCGTATAAGAATTCGCGCAGCGCATCGACCCGGCTTTGCGGAACGCTAATTTGCGCGTTAATACCTTCGTGAGCCAGATAAATTCGGCCAAAGACGTTCAGCTTAGTCAACGCAATCCACAGCGCATCGCGCGTGGCTTTTGGGTCGATAATAGTGAAATATTTATAAAACGAGATCGTCGTGCGCGGCTCGGTCTCAGCCAACATTTGCGCCTTTAACGTCTCATTTGAAATGCGGTTATGTAACACTGGCATGGTGTACCTGCTCGGCATAGTCAATGAGTAAAATAAACGGCGGGCATCATATAGCAAACACGCTTAATTTACATCCCCACATTTTGCGCTACATTTTTCTCACCCATATTTGCTTGCGTTAACATTAAATGCCATCTGCGGCCGGTATTTTGGCTGAGGCATAAAAAAATGCGATAATAGAACACGTTGCTTAATTAAACAGGTATGAGATGACCCATTTACCTAAATTTTCCGCAGCGTTGCTGCACCCGCGTTACTGGTTGCTTTGGCTCGGGATCGGCCTGCTCTGGTTGGTTGTTCAGCTGCCTTATCCGCTGATTTATCGCCTCGGAACCGGTCTTGGCCGCCTCGCCATGCGGCTAATGAAGCGCCGGGCCAAAATAGCCAACCGGAATCTGGAGCTCTGTTTTCCCGATAAGAGCGAGCAAGAGCGTCACCGCATGGTCGTGGCAAACTTTGAATCCGTCGGCATGGGGTTAATGGAAACCGGCATGGCCTGGTTCTGGCCGACGAAGCGTATTGCGCGCTGGACTGACTCCATCGGCGTCGAGCATATCCGTGATGTTCAGGCGCAAAAGCGCGGCATTTTGCTGATTGGCATTCATTTCCTCACGCTGGAGATGGGCGCGCGCATGTTCGGTATCAACGAGCCGGGCATTGGCGTTTATCGTCCAAACGATAACCCGGTTATCGACTGGCTGCAGACATGGGGACGCCTGCGCTCCAACAAAGACATGATCGATCGTAAAGATCTGAAAGGCATGATCCGCGCGCTGAAAAAGGGTGAAGTGATCTGGTATGCGCCGGATCACGACTATGGCCCGGCCGCCAGCGTATTTGTGCCGTTTTTCGCCGTTGACCAGGCCGCGACCACCTCGGGCACCTGGATGCTGGCAAAGATGTCTAAAGCCTGCGTTGTGCCGTTCGTGCCGCGCCGTAAACCGGACGGTAAAGGCTATGAGCTGATTATCCTGCCGCCGGAGTGCGATCCGCCGCTGGACGATGCGGAGACTACCGCCGTCTGGATGAACAAAGTGGTAGAGAAGTGCATATTGATGGCGCCGGAACAGTATATGTGGATGCATCGCCGCTTTAAAACGCGTCCTGAAGGCGTTCCTTCTCGTTACTAGCGCCTCCCGGCGCGCGCTCGCGCAATGACCCCGCATCTGAATCCGGATGCGGGGTAAGCCCCGCCGTTCAGGGCCCTCCTTTAGCTTTAAAAGCTCTCCTCCATTGCGGCAACCATTTCTCAGGCGCATAATTAGCAGGCTCATATTTTCAATTATTTGACCTGCGCGGCAGGCCAGTGGAAACCTATGCCCTCTGCTGATACCCCCATTAACTGGAAACGTAATCTCACCGTCACCTGGCTCGGCTGCTTTTTAACCGGCGCCGCCTTTAGCCTGGTGATGCCGTTCCTCCCGCTCTACGTCGAACAACTCGGCGTAACCGGCCATAGCGCCCTCAATATGTGGTCAGGGCTGGTTTTCAGCATTACCTTTTTATTTTCCGCCGTGGCCTCTCCCTTCTGGGGCGGTCTCGCGGACCGCAAAGGACGCAAAATTATGCTGCTGCGCTCGGCCCTCGGTATGGCAATCGTTATGCTGCTGATGGGCCTGGCGCAGAATATCTGGCAGTTTCTGATCCTGCGCGCGCTGTTAGGTCTGCTCGGCGGATTTATTCCTAACGCCAATGCGCTGATAGCGACGCAAATTCCCCGTCATAAGAGCGGCTGGGCGCTGGGGACCCTCTCTACCGGGGCGGTCAGCGGCGCGCTGCTGGGGCCGCTGGCCGGCGGTTTCCTGGCCGATCACTGGGGATTGCGTACCGTCTTCTTTATGACGGCAGGCGTGCTGTTTATTTGTTTCTTATTTACCCTTTTTCTCATCCGCGAGAACTTTGTCGCCGTCAGTAAAAAAGAGATGCTCAGCGCGAAAGACGTTTTCACGTCGCTTAAAAATCCGAAACTGGTGCTGAGTCTGTTTGTGACATCGCTGATTATCCAGGTGGCTACCGGTTCCATCGCGCCGATTTTGACGCTTTACGTGCGCGATCTCGCCGGCAACGTCAGTAATATTGCGTTTATCAGCGGCATGATAGCTTCAGTCCCCGGTATTGCCGCCCTGCTTAGCGCCCCTCGCCTCGGTAAACTCGGCGACCGTATCGGTCCGGAAAAAATCCTGATCGTCGCGCTGGTGATTTCTGTCCTGCTCCTGATTCCCATGTCGTTCGTCCAGACGCCGCTGCAGCTGGGTATCCTGCGCTTCCTGTTAGGTGCCGCCGACGGCGCGCTGCTGCCGGCAGTGCAAACGCTGCTGGTGTACAACTCCACCAGCCAAATCTCGGGCAGAATATTCAGCTATAACCAGTCGTTCCGCGATATCGGCAACGTCACGGGTCCGCTCATCGGCGCATCGGTTTCCGCCAACTACGGCTTCCGGGCAGTCTTTTTAGTCACCGCCGGTGTGGTGCTGTTCAATGCGGTCTACTCGACCTTGACCCTCGGTCGCTCCCGCCGCCCCCGGGCAACGGACAATCCGGGTTCCGGCACGCATTCGGTAAATTAATGTCCGTGTGGCGTTCACCTCCTTGACGCATTGCCAACCGCCTTCTATAGATTGAATCGTGTTCATTTCTATTCATCTTAGGAGGTTAGCCATGCCAAAGGATTCGATGTTCTATGCCACGCTTGAAGAAGCAATCGATGCAGCCCGCGAGGAGTTTCTGGCTAATAATCCCGATAGCGACGAAGAGAGCGCCAGCATTGAGCAGTTAAATATCCAGAAGTACGTACTCCAGGACGGTGATATTGCCTGGCAGGCCGAATTTTTCGCCGACGAGGATGAACAGGGCGAATGTCTGCCGGTCCTCAGCGGTCAGGCTGCGCAGAGCGTCTTTGACGGTGATTATGATGAGATTGAGCTTCGCCAGGAGTGGCTGGAAGAAAACACGCTGCACGAATGGGATGAAGGCGAGTTTCAGCTTGAACCCTCTCTCGATACCGAGGAGGGCCAGGCTGCCGCCGATGAATGGGATGAACGCTAATTAGTTATAGGGGCCATGGCTGGCGTCAAGCGGCAGCAGTAGCGTATCAAACACCAGCGAAAAGGGCAGATCGAGAATAGTGATATAGCGCCATGCTGAATCACGAACATCCCACTGAACGCCGGGATAGTACTGGTTTCCATGGCCCTGGCCAGGCACTGTGCGGCTGATAATACTCCCGCAGCCGCTGAGAAACAGCGTCATTGCGATAACCAGTAAAACTCTCATCAACAACCTCGATTTTCAGGTAAAAAAATACCGGCGCCATTGCCGGTATTTTCCTTAACGTACGGCTTACTTCGTTTTTAACGCCAGCGGATTCAACGTCAGCTGCTGATAGGCGCCGACCCACGAAGAGTATTTCTCCGGCGCGGCCCACACGCGATAGTGCAAGCGTGACATCGTGACCGGGTCGCTCAGCAATACCAGACGACGATCGCGGTTTAGTTTATCCGGCGTCTCGTTCAGCGCCTGCTCAACGTGACGTTCGCGAGCGATATCCAGAATATGCCCGTGACGGTGGCGCGCGGTGGCCATCGCCGTTGCCAGCGCGTTAAACGACGGGTTAAATACCGCATGCATAAAGCCGTCGTCCAGCGAACGCTGACGGTTAAGCGTCAGGTAAGCGTCAGTATCTTTAAGCACCTGCGGCGGGGAGTACTCTTCCGGGATCAGGAACAGCTTCCAGCGTTTAGTGCGCAGGCCGATGGTGGCGCGGCTGGAAATGGCCGACACGAACGGCGACAGAATCAGCGACACCACAATCGGCGCCAGCCAGAACAGGAAGCGCAGATCCAGCCATGCCATGCCCACCGCCCAGACCAGACCCAACAGCATCTGCGAGCCGTGACGCATAAACGCTTCGCCCCACGGGGTAGAGTCGTCATCACGCTGCGGCGAGTTCCACACCACTTCCCAGCCGAGGAACGCGCTGACCACAAATACGGTATGGAACAGCATACGCACCGGCGCCAGCAGCACCGAAAAGAGCACCTCCAGCAGCAGAGAAAGGGTCACGCGGATAAATCCGCCGTACTCTTTTGGCCCTTTACACCACACCAGGATAATACTCAGCAGCTTCGGCAGAAACAGCAGCACCATGGTGGAAGCAAACAGGGCAATGGCCAGCTCCGGACGCCACTGCGGCCAGACCGGGAACAGCTGCCGCGGCTGCAGAAAGTACTGCGGTTCGGTCAACGCATGCACCACCTGCAGGGCAGTTGAGAGCGCAAGGAACATAAACCACAGCGGCGCCGACAGGTATGACATCACGCCGGTCAGGAACACCGCGCGGTGAACCGGGTGCATCCCTTTAACCAGGAACAGGCGGAAGTTCATCAGGTTTCCCTGACACCAGCGGCGATCGCGCTTCAGCTCGTCCAGCAGGTTCGGCGGCAGCTCTTCATAAGATCCGGGGAGATCGTAAGCAATCCAGACCCCCCATCCGGCGCGACGCATCAATGCGGCTTCGACGAAGTCGTGCGACAGAATGGAACCCGCGAAGTTACCCTCACCCGGCAGCGGCGCGAGGGCACAGTGCTCAATAAACGGTTTCACCCGGATAATGGCGTTGTGTCCCCAGTAGTGCGATTCGCCCAGCTGCCAGAAGTGCAGCCCGGCGGTAAACAGCGGGCCGTAGACGCGGGTGGCAAATTGCTGACAGCGAGCATACAGCGTATCCATGCCCGACGCGCGAGGCGATGACTGGATGATGCCGGCATTCGGGTTCGCTTCCATCAGGCGCACCAGGCCGCTCAGGCACTCACCGCTCATGACGGAGTCGGCATCCAGCACCACCATGTAGCTATACTGGCTACCCCAACGGCGGCAGAAGTCATCAATGTTACCGCTTTTGCGCTTCACGCGGCGGCGGCGGCGGCGATAGAAGATCTGCCCTTCGCCCTGCACTTCGGCAATGAGCTCCATCCACGCCTTTTGCTCTGCCACGCAGATATCCGGGTTGTAGCTATCGCTCAGGATATAGACATCAAAGTGCTCGGCGTTGCCGCTGGCCTTTACCGACTCCCAGGTCGCACGCAGGCCGGCGAATACGCGGTCAACGTCTTCGTTGCAGATCGGCATGATCAGCGCCGTGCGATGCTCCGGGTTCAACGGCTCATTCCCGACGGTCGAGGCTGAGATACTGTACTTATCACGCCCGATGAGCAGCTGCAGGAAGCCCATCAGCGCGGTCCAGAATCCCGCTGAGACCCAGCAAAAAAGCACGGCGAACAGGATCAGGATCCCCGACTGCAGCACATAGGGCAGCAGCTGCATAAAGGAGATCCACAGGTTCTGCCCCACCATATCCGCCGGGTTAATCAGCGCCCAGCCCTGGTAGGGCAAAATGGTTTTCATGTACCACGTCGCCACCACGGTCTGCGCCAGCGTCAGCAGCAGAAGAATGTAGCGGCGGATAGAGCCGACGGTACGCCATTTCTGCTCGCTCTCCTGCTCTTCCTGGCTCAGGCGAGAAAGATAGCGCGGCGTCACGTCGCGTCCGCGCAGCCGATCCCAGAAGCGCCCGACCGGGTTAGTCCGCCAGGGGTCCGGAAACATGGAGGAGCGTTTTGCTTTCGGCATGGCGTTGAGCTGAGTGCGCCCTTCGTCATCCTTAACCAGCTGGTTACCGGCCAGTGAATCTGGCCAGCTGTGCTCCAGCCGCGATTTTACCGACCCCAGCGGGGAGTCGTCTTCGCGGTGGTAAACGTGATGTTCAGCGTCCAGTGCTTGATGTACGGCCTGCAGACTTGCGTCAGGTAACGCGCGTTTTTCTGCATCCGACAGCGGCAATGCGTCGATGTACTTCGTTATCTTATTCATTGGCAGGCAGCTGATAGCTCCAGGTTTCGCTCAGCGTCTGGTCGGTATTGACCAGGGCTGCGCGCATATCCGTGGTTTTCTTAGGATCTTTCACTTTGACGCGCAGGATCATACGCCAGCCTTTCGTTACTGGGTTGTAGCGCACGGTATTTTCGACGATTTCAGCGTTATCGCCGATGCTGGCCTGGGCAGTCACTGGCGTATCTGCGGGCAGCTTTTTCATCTCGGCGCCGGTGAAATCGACAATAAAGGCAATGGTGCCATCAGGCTGGCGGATCAGGTTCGATTGCTTGACGTCGCCGGTAGAACGGCGGGTCTGCATAACGTAAGCGTTATCCGGCGCATGCAGTTTGTCTTCGTCACGGCTGAAAGTGATGGTGTATTTGAAGTTCATCTCTTTGCCGGGTTCCGGCAGCTGATCCGGCGTCCAGTAGGTGACGATGTTATCGTTGGTTTCATCGTTGGTTGGGATCTCGACCAGTTCGATTTTCCCTTTGCCCCAATCACCTTTCGGCGTAATCCACGCGCTTGGGCGCAGATCGTAGCGGTCGTCGAGGTCTTCAAAACGCGAGAACTGACGGCCGCGCTGCAGCAGGCCAAACCCCTGCGGGTTTTCCATTGCGTAGCTGCTGACGGCCAGGTGTTTCGGGTTATTGAGCGGACGCCAGATCCACTCACCGTTACCGGCAAGAATGGACAGCCCGTTGGAGTCGTGCAGCGCCGGGCGGTAGTTGGTGGTCGGAGACGGCTGATGCGGCCCGAACAGGAACATGCTGGTTAACGGCGCCACGCCCAGTTTACCGACTTTGTCACGCAGATAGACCTTAGACTGCACGTCCACCACGGTATCGCGACCGGGCATGATCACAAAGCGATAGGCGCCGGTTGCGCGCGGGGAATCAAGCAGCGCATAAATCGTCAGGCGTTTATCGGTGGCTTTAGGACGCTCAATCCAGAACTCACGGAAGCGCGGGAACTCTTCTCCGGACGGCAGCGCGGTATCGATAGCCAGTCCGCGGGCAGAAAGCCCATATACCTGGCCCTGACCGAGCACGCGGAAATAGCTGGCTCCGAGCATGCTGACGATCTCATCGTTCTTGTCTTTGCTGTTGATCGGATACAGAACCTTAAAGCCCGCAAAACCGAGGTCTTTAACCGTGTCTTTATCGTGCTGAACGTTGCCAAAATTAAAATAGTCCGGGCTATATTTAATTTTACGTACGCTGGTTGCCGTCACTTCATTAATGGTGACCGGCGTATCGAAATACATTCCCTGGTGATAGAACTCGAGCTTGAACGGGCTTTTCAGATTATTCCAATAGGCTTTGTCGTGATTAAACTGAATTTGCTGATAGTCCGCATACTTCATGTCGCGGAAGGCAGAGGGCAGGTTACTTTTAGGCGCTTCAAAGCCTTTGCCGGCTAACGTTTGTGCCTCTTTTGCGACGTCATCAATGCTGAATGCCCATGCAGATGAAGTACACAGGGACAACATTACGGCTGCGCTTAACCAACGCATTTTCATCATCTGTGGTTTATGTTTCATATAAGTAAGCACTTCCCCCTTTGTGTGCTTAAATCGATCCGATCTATTTTAATGGAAACTCAGGCATTCCGACAACATAATCCCTGCATTGTTCGGCATCGCGGCACAGGGAATACACAGTTACTGCCCCGTTTGCACTTTGCGTGCTTATCCTGGAGACAGTTAACCAGAGTTCATGTAGGGTTGCAGAGAATTTAAACGTTATCACGTTGAGTGATAAGACGAATTGTCTGAGAATGTAGTGATATTGTATGAATAATACTCCGGTACAGCGTGAATATTTTTTCGATAGCATCCGCGCCTGGCTGATGCTATTGGGCATCCCTTTTCACATTTCGCTCATTTACTCCAGCCACAGCTGGCATGTTAACAGCGCCGAGCCCTCGTGGTGGCTGACGTTATTTAACGACTTCATCCATGCCTTTCGCATGCAGGTCTTCTTTGTGATTTCCGGCTATTTTTCCTACATGCTTTTTCTGCGCTATCCGCTGAAAAAATGGTGGAAAGTACGCGTTGAGCGCGTCGGCATTCCCATGTTAACGGCGATCCCGCTCCTGACCCTGCCGCAGTTTATTATGCTGCAGTACGTCAACGGTAAAGCGGATAACTGGCATACGCTGTCAGGCTATGACAAGTTCAACACCCTCGCCTGGGAGCTGATCTCTCATCTGTGGTTTTTGTTGGTGCTGGTGGTCCTGACGTCGCTGGGCGTGGTGATGTTCAAATGGCTGACGCGACCACGTTCTGCCGCTGCGCCCACCTTTGGTGACACCG
This sequence comes from Klebsiella sp. RCJ4, assembly GCF_009025755.1. Taxonomy (NCBI): domain Bacteria; kingdom Pseudomonadati; phylum Pseudomonadota; class Gammaproteobacteria; order Enterobacterales; family Enterobacteriaceae; genus Klebsiella; species Klebsiella sp. RCJ4. Next base: position 192,277 of record NZ_WCIN01000046.1, on the reverse strand, counting down.
TCACATTAGGCCAGCTGTCGATGATTTTTCTCGCTCTGGGCGTGCTGTACGCGGTCATCCGCCGCACTATTTTTATCCTCTATCCACCCATTCTCAGCAACGGTCTGTTCAACTTTATCGTGATGCAAACGCTGTTCTACCTGCCTTTCTTTATCCTGGGCGCCCAGACGTTTATTAACGCGCGGCTGAAGACGATGTTCACGACTCCCTCGCCGTGGTGCTTTGTGGCGGCTTTACTGGGATTTATCGCCTACCGACTGAATCAGCAGTACGGCTCGGGCGATGGCTGGATGTACGAAACGGAGTACGTGATTACGATGGTGCTGGGGCTATGGATGGTCAACGTGGTCTTTTCGCTTGGCCACCGTTTGTTAAATTTCCAGTCCGCGCGGGTGACCTACTTCGTCAACGCATCGCTATTTATCTACCTGGTGCACCACCCTCTGACCCTGCTCTACGGGGCATGGATAACCCCGGTCATTCAATCAAATACCCTTGGATTTATCACCGGGCTGGTTTTTGTTGTCGGGATTGCACTGGTGCTGTATGAAATTCATCTGCGGATACCGCTGTTGCGCTTTCTTTTTTCCGGAAAATTCCAGCAAAAGACGGCTAAGCCGCAAATTTCCGCCAGTTAAAACAGGGAGCTGCTGTGTGGAATGCACATAGCAGCGCTATTTTTGCGCAAACAACAGCTGAAAGACATCGCGGTACAGGCTCTCCATCGCCTCTTTATCTACCGTCGGGGCCGTCGCCAGGTCGCAACGGTATGCCGCCCCTTCCGTTAATATCGCGATAAATTCGCAGGCGACGCTAATTTGCTCCGCGGTCATCTCAGGATGGTAGTGGCGGGTAAGCCGTCCGCCCTCCTCTTTCAGGCGACGATCGGCCTGGATCATAATTTCACGCAGGCGCGGATTTCGGGACGCCTCGGCGTTAATTTCCATCAGCAGATAATTATCGTTTTTCGTAGACTCGGTCGCGGGGAGCACGCCGGCTAAAACTGAAGCCATGCGGGCTAAATCATGATTCCCGGCAACCATTTCACCCACTCTGGCATTCACGATCTCGCTGACGATAACTTCGATGATCTCTTCTTTGCTGGCGAAAACGCGATATAGCTGGCCTACGCTAAGGCCAGCCTGACGCGCAATATCCGCTACGGAGGCGCCATGCAGGCCCTTTTCCGCGAAACATTTTTGTGCCGCGGCAACAATTTCCATCCGGCGAAGCCGTTGTTTTTGTAGAACCTTCCCTTCAGTCACCGATGACTCTCCCGTTATGATAGTTTCCCGCCTTCGCAGGAAACTATCATATCTTATTCTGATGGCCGAGTTGCGCGCGACTCGCCTCGAGTAATTGGGTATAGATGCCGGCGGTTTCGCTATCAAAACAAACGAAATAAACGCGCTCCAGCGGATTGTAGCGAGTGAGAAAGGCAGTTACCGTCCGCACGGCTATCTCCGCGGCAGCCTGTTTAGGGTAACCATATACGCCGGTGCTGATAGCAGGAAATGCGATGGATCGGTAATTATTTGCCGAGGCCAGCAGCAGGCTATTTTTGTAAACGTCAGCCAGTAATTCCGCCTCCTGCCTGTCACCGCCGTGCCAGACCGGCCCTACGGCGTGAATCACCGCGCTGGCGGGCAGATTTCCTGCCGCCGTAATCACCGCATGACCCGGCGGACACTCTCCCTGCTGTTGCCGCACAACTTTACAGGCAGCCAGCAGTTCCGGCCCTGCCGCGCGGTGAATCGCCCCGTCCACCCCGCCGCCGCCAAGCAGCGACGGATTAGCCGCGTTGACGATAACATCGACCTCAAGCCTGGTAATATCGCCGAGAACCACTTCAGGTTGAACAGCCATTTCTCCTCCTGTCGGCATACGTCTTGAAAGGAATACAGGAGGATAATATGGCACGATAGCCCCCGGGGCGAAAGCCCGGGGGCAGAGGGTTACCGATAATCAACATCCAGAATGGCGAGGGTCCGTTGCGGATTAATATAGCGTAATTGCGCAGAACGGATATTTTCGTTGCGGATATTCCCTTTCTCAAGCTGCTGAGCGGAAATTTTAATCGTCTCCGCCCGCGGGCAATCCATAATAACCTGATTATTGATTGCATCGAGCTGGCAAGGTGCTTCCACCACCCGTCCGTAAAAATGGACGACGCCAGCCACGGTCTGTTCGGCGATCGCAGGGCTAATAAACGAGGGTAATATAAACAGGGCTGCAAGCGAAGCATATCTAATTGTTTTCATTATAAAACTCCTCTGCATATCGGTATAGCTACTGAAGAGCACCAGCCATCCATGAGTGCGACGAGTTATATTTTTTTACTTCACTTTAATTATATTAACAATTTTAAAACAAAAAATATCATTTGTTTAAATGTGCTAACAAAATCGATTCACTAACTCCCGGTACAGTTAAAGTTGCGGATATATAAGGAAAAACAAAATGGCGGGAAGATTTATGATGAGGTAATACTTGGCAGAAAAAACAGCCAAAGAGCCCGACGGGCTCTTTGGTGATAAAAAAGTGGGATAGGTTAAAAAGATTCGCGACTTTGATTAGCCAGAGATTTATTTTTCTCCGCCCGGGTCGCCAGCCACAGGCCGCTATTTTTCATGGCATAGCCAAATACCAGGCCCAGCGCGAGTGAAGGCACAACTAAACGCCAGTCGCCGCCGGCGGCAAACGTCGCACACGCGCCGATAAAAGTACCCGGCACAAAAGAGAGAATCAGCTGGCGCGCCTGGATACACATCAAAAACGCCACGACGCCGGTCATGATATAGCTAACCACTTCCAGCTGCGGCGCCAGCGCGCTACCGTGAATAATCACCAGCGCCCACACCACGCCGCTCATGACCGTACAGGTCGAAATAAGCAGCCCTTTTAACCCACCTTGCGGACAGGCAAAGTAAGCCGTACAGCCGAGGAAACCTGCCCAGCTCAGCAGACCCAATGCGACGGCCACCCATCCCCAGATACCGGAGAGAATGCCCGTCGTTAATGCGATTGCGAAGAGTATGTTCATGGCGCGTATCATAGCAGAAACGCGCCCGTCAAATGCGACACGGAACACACTAAATGAAATTAAGAATGCTTTGTTGCAATTAAATTGTGACTTTAATCGCAATTTATTGCTCATTTTCTTCCTGCAGCTCATCCCACATGGCGGAGAGGGCTTCACGAGTCAGCGGGGCCATGGCGCGCCAGAACGGCGTGGTTGCATGGGCTTCAACTTTGCCCAGGAACTCGCCGCACCACGGCAGAATATACTCAGCGAACAGGGTTTCCAGAACGTCGCTTTCATCTTCCGGCGCGTGATCTTCCAGCCACGAAGCGGCCAGCAGCAAGGAGCCTAAATGATCCGCCGCGCCCTCCCCCGTGGGGACACCATGCGCGCTGAGGAAAGCGCGAACGTCAGCTTCCGTAGCGCCTTCTACCCATGCGCTGCGGTATGGCGCCACGCGGCACTCTTCACCGACAAACAGCGCGTTGTATTCGGCGGACAGAGACGGCATATCGCAGCTTTTTTGCAGACGCTCCAGCAGTTCATCCTGCTCCAGCGGCCAGCTTGCTGCCAGCTTCCCTTCGCGAATAAGGGTAAACAGCGGCACCAGCAGCGGGTCCTGCGGCTGACGATAATAGAGAGAGCCCAGCACGCGGCAGAGGATTGAAAACTCGTTCATTCATTTATTCCAGTTATTCAAATTAAAGTTCAGCAAACTCAGGAATCGCAGGCATCCCACGCGATTCAAGAAAATTAAGCAGACGCCGCGGCGTCACGTTAAGAATTCGCTCTTCCGGAAAATCAACAGCATCGAGGATTTTGCGACATTCGCTAAATTCACCAAGCGTGAATGCCGTATGGGAATCCGAGCCCAGCGCAACCCAGCCGCCGGCATCGCGTACGGCCGCGGCAACGGCACGGCAGTTATCTGCGCTGCCAATGCGCGACGAAACAAAGGATGAGTTATTGATTTCCAGCGCCACGTGGTGCTTCGCCGCTGCCGCGGCAATGGCCGGGATATCAACGGGAAACTTAGGATTACCCGGATGGCTAATGATATGCACCGCGCCGCTCGCTATCGTGGCGATCATCGCTTCGGTATGCGTTGCTTTATCCTTTGGAGGGAACACCGGCTCGTGAAAACCGGCAATGATCAGGTCCAGCGAGTTGAGCATCGGGCCGGTACAGTCAATTTCGCCCTGGGTATTTTTGATATTGGCTTCGATACCGCGCAGGATACCAACGCCCTCCACCAGCCGCGGCCAGATACGCATATTAATAAAATGCCAGTAGTGAGGCGCATCGGCCATATCGGGCCCGTGGTCGGTAATGGCAAAAAGTTTGATCCCCTTGCGCTTTGCTTCTGCAATATAATCGTGCAGGGTACTGTAGGCGTGGGTGCTGGCGACGGTATGCATGTGCAGGTCAACAGGATACATCACAATCTCCTTCTCTGTTTGTGGCAAGAATAGCAGGAATCTGCGCCTGTGATCAGCAAAAACCCCGCTCATGCGGGGCTGTCGCTTAGTATCCCAGCTGGCGATCGACCTGCCCGCTGACCGTTTCACCTCGTTCTAACTGACCGATGGTTTTGGCGATATAAGCCATGGCTTCCAGAGGCCGGGTGACGGCGGCAACATGCGGCGTCATCGCCACTCGCGGATGCCGCCAAAGCGGGCTCGCTTCAGGCAGCGGTTCGCGGCTGTACACATCCAGCATCGCGCCTTTCAACTTGCCGCTATTCAGCGCGTCCAGAAGATCGTCTTCCACCACATGAACACCTCGAGCCAGATTCAGCACGTAGCTGTTATCCGGCAGCTGCGCCAGGCGCGCGCTATTAATAATTCCAACGGTTTCCGCCGTGTTGGGCAGCAGGTTTATCAGCACTCGTGTTCCGTTGAGGAAGGCATTCAGCTCCTCTTCTCCGGCAAAGCTGGTGACCTGCGGCCAGGATTTGCGGCTGCGGCTCCAGATGCGTAACGGAAAGCCCCAGCTTTGCAGGGCTTCGGCCACTTTCGCGCCAAGCACGCCCGCGCCCATGATGCCGATGGTGAAATCTTCACGCTGATACTCCTCCAGCGGCTGCCACCGCGCCTCTTGTTTTAATGCCTGATAGTCATCAAAACGACGGAACCAGTGCAACACCTGGCTCACCGCGTATTCTTGCATCTGCAGCCCCATGCCGGTGTCTTCCAGACGGAACAGCGGAGTTGACAGCGGCAGCATTTCCGGGTGTTCCCGCAGTTTGCTGAGGATTGAATCGACGCCGGCGCCAAGGGCAAAGACGGCTTTAAGCTGGCGGCCCTGGAGCATTTCTACCGGCGGATGCCAGACCAGCGCATAGTCAGCGGGTTGATTATCTCCGGGTTTCCACTCGCGGACGCGCGAGCCGGGCAGCTGTTTTTCCAGTTCCGTAATCCAGAAAGGGGTGTCGAACGTGGGGTGGTAAAAGATGATATCCATAAAGGCTCCTGATAGCCGACGCTGCTGGCAGGTTAGGTTAGCGTCGCGTTTTACTCGTTGTTTTCTATTGGATTGCCAGCATAGCAAATTTCATTCGCCGAGCGTGCGAAAAAGGGAATGGCGATAAAAAAATCGATTTTCGCCCATTTAGGGAGCAAGTTGCTTGAAGTTTGGCTAAACGCGCGATTTTTTAAAAAAGTTGATTGACGGGAGATACGTATTTCCCTAAATTAGCGCCCGTTCCCGGCAACAACGGGAAAGACAATATGGTGAGGTGTCCGAGTGGCTGAAGGAGCACGCCTGGAAAGTGTGTATACGGCAACGTATCGGGGGTTCGAATCCCCCCCTCACCGCCATATTTTAAGAAGAGCTCGTACGCAAGTACGGGCTTTTTTTTTCGCATATAGCACCCCGCCGGGGGGATGAGAAGCCCCGACCGGGGTTCGACAACTGGCGACAGCCAGTTGGACAGATGACGAGCCTGCGAGGAATCTGCCCCGACAAAATTGCCGGGAGCAATTTTGCACAGAGCCTGCGCTGGCCCCGCAGGGGCGAGGCCCAGGGACGGGCCGAGTAACGGCGAGCGCAGCGAGTCAATCCCCCCCTCACCGCCATGTTTTAAGAAGGGCTCGTACGCAAGTACGGGCTTTTTTTTCGCCTGCTGCGCTCCGTCCGGTAGCCCGGACAGATGCGCAGCATCGCCTCCGGGAAATTCTGCTACTCCATGCTCTTCTCACGGGGGCGGCGCACAGCGCGTGCCCGGGCTACAGTACCGCAGATTGCCGATAGCCCGTAGCCCGGGTAAGGCGTTTACGCCGCAACCCGGGGAATATGCCGTGACGTGGTATTGCAGTGGCTTCTTCCCGGCTTGCGCTGCGCTTAGCCGGGCTACCGGGCCGCAGATCGCCGGTAATCCGAGCCCGGACAGGCGCATCGCGCCGCCGCCGGGATTGTGGCAAATGCTAATCCTCTTCCATCCGCTGATACTCTTCGCTGAGAAAATCCACCAGCGCCCTGACCGAGGGGAGTAATCCGCGACGAGAGGCAAACACCGCATGGATCACCTCCCTGCGCGGTTGCCACTCATCGAGGACAACCACCAGCTCTCCGGCGGCCAACTGATCGCGCACCATTAATAAAGGAAGCTGTACCACCCCAACGCCGGCAATGGCCGCTTCACGGAGCGCCAGCATATCCGTGGTGACCAGCCGGGGAGTAAAGTAGATTTCCGCCCTTGCCCCCTCCGGGCCGGTCAACTGCCACTTATGCTGATGTTTGCCCGCCCCCAGGCTTAACCCCGGCCAATCGCTTAGCGCTGAAGGAACCTGAGGCTGCCCCTGCCGCTCCACCAACCGTGGGCTGGCGACCAGACGGTGCCCGCGATCGGCCAGAACACGCATCACCAGATCGCTATCTTCTATCGGCCTTGGACGTACGCGAACCGCGACGTCGACGCCTTCTCCAACAACATCAACGCGTCGGTTAGTCGCTTCCAGCTGCAGATTCACGCCCGGATAGCGCACCATAAACCGTGCCAGCATCGGCCCGATATGCGCATGCAATAGCGTTACCGGGCAGGTCAGCTTTACGCTCCCGCGCGGCTCGGAACGCAGGGTTTCCACCGCCTGTTCTGCCGCTTCCGCCTCGATCAGCATCGCTTTGCAGTGCTGATAAAAGGTCAGGCCAACTTCCGTTACCGCAAACTGCCGGGTTGTACGTTGAATTAAACGGACGCCGAGGCGTTCTTCTAGCTGGGCGATACGACGGCTCAACTTGGATTTGGGTTGATCGAGCGCCCTGCCCGCCGCGGCAAAACCACCGTGATCGATCACCTGTACGAACCAGGCTAAGTCATTGAGATCCTGCATCCTTCCCCCATCGTTCCATTTTTAGAACAGTATAGGTCATTTTTGCTATCTAGCGGACTATTAGTGGCGAATCTATGCTTATTCACATCAGAAACAGCTATTCAGGAGACTGCCATGAAACAAATTACAGGTATCTACACCGCGCCTTCACAGCACTGGGTAGGCGATGGTTTCCCGGTTCGCTCAATGTTCTCTTACCAGACTCACGGCGAACAGCTAAGCCCCTTCCTGCTGCTCGACTACGCAGGCCCCCATCACTTCCCGGCGGGGACAGGCAAACGCGGCGTCGGCGAACATCCGCATCGCGGATTTGAAACCGTCACCGTGGTCTATTCCGGCGAAGTTGAACATCGTGACTCTACCGGCAGAGGCGGCGTCATTGGGCCGGGCGATGTGCAGTGGATGACCGCGGGCGCCGGGATCCTGCATGAAGAGTTCCACTCGGCGGAATTTACCCGTACCGGCGGCGAGCTGAAGATGATTCAGCTCTGGGTCAACCTCCCGGCGAAAGACAAAATGACGCAGCCGGGATACCAGAGCATCACTGCTGATGTGATTCCTGACGTTGAGCTGCCGAATAATGCGGGCCATATGCGGGTTATTGCCGGGCGCTACGAAGATATTGTCGGCCCTGCGCACACGTTTTCTCCGCTTAACGTCTGGGACCTGCAGCTTAACCAGAGCCAGGAAATCACGCTGCATCAGCCTGCCGGCTGGAGTACGGCGCTGGTCGTTCTGGAAGGTGAAGTGGTGGTGAACGGCGAGGGTAGCGCCCGCGAGGGTCAGCTGGTGGTGCTCAGCCAGAAAGGAGAAGCGCTCCACCTCTCGGCCAGTAGCAACGCAAAAGTACTGCTGATGGCCGGTGAACCGCTGCAGGAGCCGATTGTGGGCTACGGCCCCTTTGTGATGAATACCAAAGCACAAATCGCGGAAGCGGTTCGTGATTTTAATAGCGGCCGCTTCGGCCAAATCTGATATTGAATGAGGTGAATAATATGTCTACCCCAGCTAACTTTAATGGTTCTCGTCCGGTTATTGATGTCAATGATACCGCCATGCTGCTGATTGACCACCAGAGCGGTCTGTTCCAGACCGTGGGTGATATGCCGATGCCGGAGCTGCGGGCGCGCGCCGCCGCGCTGGCGAAGATGGCTTCATTAGCCGGGATCCCGGTGATCACCACGGCGTCAGTGCCGCAGGGACCAAACGGTCCGCTGATCCCTGAGATTCATGCGAACGCGCCCCATGCGCAATATATTGCGCGTAAAGGAGAGATTAACGCGTGGGATAACCCGGAATTTGTTGCCGCGGTAAAAGCGACCGGGCGTAAAACGCTGATTATCGCCGGTACCATTACCAGCGTCTGCATGGCGTTCCCGTCCATTGCCGCCGTCGCCGATGGCTATAAGGTTTTTGCCGTCATTGATGCTTCCGGTACCTATAGCAAGATGGCGCAGGAAATCACCCTCGCCCGCGTCGTCCAGGCTGGCGTCGTGCCGATGGATACCGCAGCGGTTGCTTCTGAACTGCAGCACACCTGGAACCGCCCGGATGCCGCTGAGTGGGCCGAGGTGTATACCAAGGTCTTCCCGGCATACCAGCTGCTGATCGAGAGCTACGCCAAAGCTCAGGACGTGGTGAAGAATAACGAACAGCTTGATTCACAGCGTTAAAATGACTGCCCCGCCGTGCTACGGCGGGGCAGTGTTCATTGCTTAACCGAACGATAGCGAAAGCATAAATACTGCTTGACCGTTTTAGCGCAACTCCCTATAGTAGCGCCCCGTTGCCCACCCAAGGTGAGCGACAAAACAATATGGTGAGGTGTCCGAGTGGCTGAAGGAGCACGCCTGGAAAGTGTGTATACGGCAACGTATCGGGGGTTCGAATCCCCCCCTCACCGCCATATTTTAAGAAGAGCTCGTACGCAAGTACGGGCTTTTTTTTTCGCCTGTTGCACCCCGACCGGGGTCGCCCCCGGCCATCCTGTGTTATTAAGCGGCGGGACGTTTTTCCCGGTATCTCCCCCTCTCCAGCAGCAGGCTAAAGGACGCCGGCAGCACGGTTAACGTGACGAGCGTCGCGACAATCAGCCCGCCAATGATGGCATACGCCATCGGTCCCCAGAATACCTGGTGAGAGATGGGGACCATACCCAGTATCGCGGCGCAGGCGGTCAGAAATATCGGCCTGGCCCGGTGCTCTGCGGCGGCAATAATAGCGGCATCGCTTTCCATGCCCTGAGCCAGATTGCCGTCAACTTCAGTGATAAGTATCACGGCATTGCGGATAATCATCCCCGCCAGCGCGATGACGCCGAGCAGAGCCACAAATCCCATTGGCGTGTCGCCCGGCAGCATGGCCATAACAATCCCCGGCAAGCCGAACGGGGCCATGAACAGAGCCAGCAGCATACGAGAATAGCGCCGCAGCTGAAGCATCAGCAATAACAGCATAATGCCGAGGGTGACGGGTAAAATATTCAATACCGAGCTGTTGCCTTTTTCGGACTCCGCAACCACCCCGCCTTCGACAATGCTGTAACCGGTGGGTAAACCCGCGCGCAGTTGATCCACCGTCGGGCGCAGACCGTTCGATACGCCTTCTGCCCGCATCCCCGGCGCGAGGTCGGTTTGTACGGTGATAAACGGCAATCTTTGCCGACGCCAGAGCACCGGATCGTCCACTCCCCAGGTCGGCGTGGCCACCGCGCTGAGGGGAACTTTTTCTCCACCGCGCCCCTCAACCATCAGCGATGACAGGGTGGCAAGATTCAATCGCTCGCTGTCGTTCGCCCGCAGCACCACATCAACCAGCCGGTCATTGTCTCTCAGCGATGTGACCGTCGTGCCTGACCAGACGGTATTAAGCGTCTGCGCCAGGCTCTGCGATGACACGCCCGCCGCCCGCGCGGCAGTCTGGTTCACCTGCAGGACGATGGTTCTCTCCGGCTCGCCGGCGGTCTGGTTTACCTCCCGGGTTAACGGCGAGCGCCCTATCGCCTCGGCCAGACGCCCGGCATACTCTCTGACCTTGAGATAATCCGGCCCGCTGACCCGGTATTTGATCGGCCAGCCCACCGGAGGCCCTAGCTCCAGAGGAGAAACGCGCGAAGTCAGATCGCTGAATTGCGTGGTCAGCAGCGTGTTTAACTGTTCCCGCAGGCGGTCGCGGGCGGCCAGGTCTTTCGCCACCACCACCAGCTGCGCCGTATTTTCATTATCCAGCAGAACATCCATCGGCAGATAAAAGCGGATGGCGCCCGCCCCAATATAGGTCGAATAATGGTCAATGTTGCGATTCCCGGCGAGCGCCCTTTCCAGCCTCTCCGTTTGTTTCTCCGTTTCCGTCTGCGAAGCATTGGCCGGAAGCGTCAGGCTGACCAGCAGCTCCGGGCGATCAGATGAAGGGAAAAACTCCCCCTGCATAAACGTGGTCCCGTACACCGACAGCCCCAGCGCGGCCAGCGCAATCCCCAGGGTGGCAAGCCGGTGGCGCAGCACCGTACGCAGAAGTCGTCCATATCCCCGCGCCATGCGGCCCGGGCCTGCGGCACGATGTTTCAGCTTTTCCGGCAGCAGCCACGTTCCGGTCAAAGGGGAGAACAGAATCGCCACGACCCATGAATTCAGAAGCGCCATCAGCACCACGGCAAACAGCGAAAAGCAGTATTCGCCCGCGCTGGATGAGGCAAAACCGACGGGAATAAACCCTGCAATCATGACCAGCGTACCGGTCAACATCGGAAATGCCGTGGTTTGGAAAGCGTACGTCGCCGCCTGCCGTCGCGTATCGCCGGCCTCAAGCCGGGATACCATGGTTTCCACGGCGATCATGGCATCATCCACCAGCAGCCCTAGCGCAACGATCAGGGCCCCGAGAGAGATGCGCTGTAGACCAATGCCTGCCAGCATCATCCCGGTAAAGGTCATCGCCAGCACCAGCGGGATCGCCGCGGCCACCACCAGCCCGGCCCTTAATCCCAGCGAGACAAAAGAAACCGCCAGCACAATCAGCACGGCTTCCACCAGTACCCGGACAAATCCGCTTACGGCGCCGCTGACCACCGCCGACTGGTCAGCCACTTTAACTATCTCGATGCCGTGCGGTAGCCCGACGCCGATGGCGCGCATTCTGTTATTCAGCGTCTCGCCAAAGCGCAGCATATTGCCCGTCGGCGCCATGGAAATCGCCAGCCCAACGGCAGGACGTCCGTTGACGCGAAACTCCGCTGAAGGCGGTTCGGCCGCGCTTCTTTCAATCGTGGCAATATCGGTCAGGGGAAGATAGCGATCGTTGATGTGCAGGATGACGGCGCGCAGGCTCGCTTCGGTCCTGAGGGCCCCGCTGACGTTTAGCGTGATATTCTCCTGCCCGGTGCGCAGGGTTCCTGCCGGCACCACGGCATTCTGGGCCTTCAGAGCGTCCGCAACCTGCTGAATGGTAAGCCCCATACCGGCCAGCCGGGCGGGTGAAAAAGCGATAACTACCTGCTCCTGCGGCTCGCCAAGGAGGACCGTTTTGCCGATATCCGGCACGGACATCAGTTCACGGCGGATCGTCTCCACCCGCTGTCGCACCTCTTCAAGGCTATATCCGTCAGGGATAAATCCGTAAATGGTGCCGTACGTGTCGTCAAACTCATCGTTCACGCTCGGTCCCTGCGCGCCTTCCGGCAGCGATGGCGCAATATCCTGCATTTTTTTGCGGATCTGGTACCAGATCGCCGGGACGTTGTGCGCCGGGGTGTCATCGCGGAGATTAATATAGATAACCGTTTGCCCGGCTCGGGTTTCACTTTCGATATAATCGAGCCAGGGCGTTTCCTGTAATTTTTTCTCCAGGACATCCGTTACCAGATGCGTGGTATCCGTTACCGACGCGCCCGGCCACTGCGCCGAGACTACCGCCGTTTTGATAGTGAAAGCCGGATCTTCATTTCGCGGCAGCAGCGTATAGCTGAGCGAACCGATAACCATAATCAGCAGCATAAAGAAACTGACCATTTGCGGGTTTTCCAGCGCCCATGCAGAAAGGTTAAAGCGATTTTTTGACGGCGCTATTTTCACGGCAGCCTCTCTCCGGCGACGACTTTTTCGCCCGGGCGCAGTTTGCTAACGCCGGCGGTAATAACCCGGTCGCCGGGCACAAGGCCGGAGGCGATGATCGCGGAAGAAGCCGTGTAGCTGGCGGGAACGACAACGCGCAGCTGCGCCTGCATCTGCGGGGTGATGACAAAGACGGCCGGTTTATCTCCGCAGCGGCTCAGCGCAGAAGCCGGTATGGCGTATCCCGTCGAGCCTGATGACGGCAGCCTTACCGTGACGCTGGCGCCCAGCGCCATCGCGGCGGGCGGTTTCTTGAGCGTTGCCCTGACGCGCCATGTCCGGGTCTGGGGATCGGCCTGTGGGCTAATATCACGCAAAACAGCATAGGCCTTCACCCCGGCATCGCTGAGCAAAGCAACCTGAAATTCTTCCGCCCTTTGCGCTTCAACCTTAGCGGGATCCGGGATATCAAACACCACATCGCGCGCCTGACCCGCCGCCAGCGTCACCACCGTCTCTCCGGCGCTGACCACCTGACCGGGAGAGGCGCTGACCGCCGTGATAACCCCCTCACCCGGCGAAGTAAGACGCGTCCAGCCCAGGCTTTCCCTGGCGTTGCGCAAGGCGGCCTCGCTGCTCTTCACCCGGGCGCTGGCGACCAGCCAGTCCGCCTGCGCGCTGTCCAGCTGAGAGCGGGCGATTGCGCCCGTGGCGATGAGCTTCTGCATGCGGTTAACGTTCAGCGCGGCGACCCGGGCGGTCGCTCGGGCGCTCTCATCGTCAGCCGTCGCGCTGTCCAGCTGATTTCGCGCGCTGGTCTCTTCAAGCGTCGCCAGCAGCTGCCCGTAGTTGACCCGATCGCCGACATCCACCGCGCGCGTCAGCATCCTGCCCGCCGTACGAAAGCTCAGGGCCGTCTCATCATGCGCGTGGATTTCGCCCGTTCTTTCCAGAGCGGGAAGCGTCGCCGGGGAACCCACCACCACGTAGCGCACCGGGCGGGCCGGCGCGGGCTTTTCGGCGCTTTTATCGCCGCAGCCCACAAGCGGTACGATCATCAGGACCAGTACGATCGGCGGCAACAGCGCAAACCAGGATAGCGTCCGTTCTGCGCCGAGCAAAGCGGACACGCACTGACGAAGGGAAAGAACTAACTCATATAACATAAACGCCACTCCGTTCGGGAAATGGCGCCATTACATGACACATTCATCGAGAATGGCTCGATGTTGTGTCAAGGGATTATCAAGGCAGGCTGTTTTCTTCTGTGGCGGAAGCGTACGGCAGAACAACGCGAATCTGCAGACCGCCGCTCGCCGGTAGCGACGCGCTGATGCGCCCCCCGTGCGCCACGCAGATAGCGCGCGCAATGGATAATCCGAGGCCGCTGCCGCCGGAGTGTCTGGCGCGGGACGCCTCCTCGCGGGTAAAACGTTCAAACATTTCCGGTAAAAAATGCCTCGCCACGCCGGGCCCATCATCGACAAAATCAATGGTGTAAGCGCCCTCGCCGCGGCGCAGCGTAATTGCCAGATGTCCCCCCCTGCGCCCGTAGCGTACGGCATTTTCCATCAGTACGCTAAATACCTGGCCCATGCGAAAAGCATCGCCGCGGAAGGGACAGGACGGCGATGGCTGAATGGCGATCGTCACGCTCTGCGCGTCCGCCTGTGGCGTTAACCATGCGGCTCGCTCCTGAAGGAGCTCATCCAGACAAAATAGCCGCTCATCGAGCACCAGATTGCCGGCATCCGCCAGGGAAAGCAGATGCAGCTCATCGGTTAATCGATTCAGATGCTGGAGTTGTTTCATCACCATCTCCAGCTGCTGCGGCTGGGTATCAAAAACGCCATCCAGCATGCCCTGCAGACGGCCAATCGCCGCCGTCAGCGGGGAGCGAAGCTCATGCGCCATCGCAACATGCGAGGCGCGGAGTTCTTTATCATAGCGGGCCAGCTGGCCGGTCATTTTGTTAAAGTCGGCAGCAAAGCGGATCATTTCCGCTGGCGCGTCCTCAATCAGCTCCGCCTGGCGGCCAAATTGCCCCCCGGTGACGTCCTTCGCCGCATCACGAAGACGGCTGAACTGCAGCGAGAGCGGACGGGCGTAGCGGAGCCCCATAACGACAATGAAGGGGATCATGACCAGCACCAGCACCGCCACGGTCACCCAGTCCGCCGAGGCGATAGAGGGCGTGGAATAGCTCAATCCCCACCAGGTATCGACAATCTGATGAAAACGCGCCGGGTTGGCCTCCGGATTGCGGCTGAGCGCAATGAATTCCTCCCGCAAAGCGGGCGGCATTTTGTGCATGATCCAATAGTTCTGCACGGCGAAACGCAGCCACATACAGGTGGCGATAACCATCACGCTGCCGATGGCCAGCGCCAGAATGCGCCCGCAAATCCAGCGCCAGAGAGAGGAGTGACGGGTCTTCATCATGGCTGTCTGAACCTGTAGCCCACGCCGCGAACGTTGACTAGCACCCCGGATACCCCCGCCCCCTCCAGTTTTTTACGCAGGTTATAAATATGCGTATCCACCACGCGCTCAAGCGCTTCGCTCTCAGGAAGGCAGCGCTCCAGCAGATACTGTCGCGAAAAGGGACGGACGGGGGCGCGCATCAGCGTAGCCAGAAGCGAAAACTCGGTCGGGGTAAGATCGAGAACATGGACAGATTCCCCCGGATTGCTGACGGCCGCGACGATGGCAGCGACGTCCACCTCCAGCCCCTGCCAGCGCAGAATGTCTTCCTGCGTCTCCGCTTTGCGGCTCCGCCGGAGCACGGCCTGAACTCGCGCCACCACCTCGCCAGGATGATAGGGTTTCACCACATAATCGTCGGCGCCATAGCGCAGCGCGCCAATACGATCGGGCATATCCCCCATCGCGGTAACCATAATCACCGGCACATCGCTTTTCCGCCGCAGGCTGGCCAGCACCTCGGTGCCGTTCAGCCCGGGCAGCATCACGTCCAGCAGAATCAGATCGGGTTTCCAGCGCTGCGCCATATCCAGCCCAGCGAGGCCATCCACGGTGACCGCCACATCATAGTTTTCCCGGCGTAAATAGGCCTCAAGCACCCCGGCCGCATCGGCGTCATCTTCAATTATCAACACTCTTCTGGACAACATCTGTTCACCTTGACCGTTTCTTAACACTATCCCGACCGTTCATTGATTTAGCAAAACCATACTGCACCGGCATTCTGCGGCGCGTCCTTATCGACGGCGCCCGCGTCCACGTGGAGAACAGTATGATAGCCAGAAAAATTTCGCCGTATATGGTCGTGCCGTTTTTAATGGCGATAACACCCGGCGCGCGTGCCGATGAAGCCGCCGCGCCTTCCGATGGGCTGACTATCGGGGTGGGCGGAAAATACGCGCCTCGTTACAGCGGCTCTGACAAGCAGAGTTGGCAGGTGGTTCCCGTACTACAGGGGCGGAAAGGCGCTTTCTTTATTGATAGTCAAAAAGGCATAGGCTATGACCTGGCTGGCGACAGCGGTCTCTACTTCGAGCACACGCTCGGTTATGACCTCGGGCGAGCGGAAAAAAACTCAGGCTGGCGCGATGGGGCGAATACGCTGAAGGGGATGGGTAATATTAAAGCCACCATGAATACCGCCTTCGCCGTCGGCTGGTCGGTCACGCCGTGGCTCACCGTTGAAGGTAAGGCTACGCTTCCGCTTACCGACGCCCAGGGCGTGCATTATCAGACCTCCGCAACCCTCCTGCTGCTCCAGAACTCGCAGGATATCGTTGCCCTACAGTCCGCCGCGCTGTTTGGCGACGGCCGGTACGCCAATACGTTTTACGGAGTCGATCAACGGCAGAGCGCCCGTTCCGGCTATCGCCCCTATCGCGCACCCGGCGGATTTTACGGCATCGACAACGCGCTGACCTGGAGCCATCAATATGACGAGCATTGGGGATCCACGCTCAGCGCCGGCTATACCTGGCTCGGAGAACATGCCTCTGACAGCCCGATAGTCTCACGGCGCAATGAAGGTTCCGTGACCGCGGCAATCACCTGGACATTTTAATCGATTCTGCGCTCGTCCAGACACCCACCGCGTCAGTTGATTAAAAAAACCTGAAGCCCTGTTCACGTGAATGATAAGCTTCTGCAGCGTTACATTTAAATGTTAAGGAAGGAAAATGAGCACCATTGCCGTTGTTGTTCTGACTTACGTTAAACCGCTTGATCAGGTAGACGCCCAGCTTGCTGCGCACGTGGAATGGCTTAAGCAAGGCTATGCTGACGGAATATTTCTCGCTTCGGGGCGTAAAATCCCCAGGTCCGGCGGCGTGATTCTGGCTAAAGGCGATGATATGGATGGGCTGCAAAACTGGCTGAGCCAGGATCCATTTCAGCAATCGGGCGTAGCGAAAGTCGAGATCGTTCCTTTTGAAGCCACGATGGCCGCTCCTTCACTGCAGGCTCTTCTGTAGTGCAGCAAAAACAAAGCCCGGTCACCCGGGCTTTGCAGACGCAGAAGAACTCAGTAGTAGGCTTTCAGCGCACGCTGGCAAAGCGTTGAGCGCACGCAATCATCGGTTGTAAAGCGCACAATACCCACCATCTCATCCTCTTCAAAACGCGCCAGCGCATCGGTCAGACCCGACCGTACGCCTGAAGGTAAATCGCACTGGGTAATGTCGCCGTTGACGATAACCGTCACGTTCTCCCCGAGGCGGGTCAAAAACATCTTCATTTGCGCAGCGGTCACGTTCTGGGCCTCGTCCAGAATCACCACCGCATTTTCAAATGTACGTCCGCGCATATAGGCGAACGGCGCGATTTCCACCTTGCCGATTTCCGGACGCAGGCAGTACTGCATAAAGGAAGCCCCTAGCCTTCTCACCAGCACGTCATAGACCGGTCGGAAATAGGGAGCAAACTTCTCGGCGATATCTCCCGGTAAGAAGCCGAGATCTTCGTCGGCCTGCAGAACGGGACGGGTAACAATAATTCTGTCCACATCCTTATGGATCAGGGCTTCAGCTGCTTTTGCCGCGCTAATCCAGGTCTTACCGCACCCGGCCTCGCCCGTGGCGAAGATCAGCTGTTTATTGTCGATGGCATTCAAATAATGCGCCTGAGCGTCATTGCGCGCTTCGATTGGCGATGCGTCGCGGCTATCCCGCGCCATGCCAATGGCTTCTACGCCACTCATTTGCACAAGCGATGTGACCGATTCTTCTTCGCGCTGCTTATGGCTTCGCGAATCCTGTCTCAGCACACGTTTGGCCTCACGACGAGCTCTGGTCACTGCTTTTTGTCTTCCCATGGATAGCACCTTGCGTTGTTGGTTTACATCACACGCGCCACGATCGACGCGATTATGCGCACTAACGATTGAGGTTTGGCTTCCTTGTAAGCCATTGCTTGCCTGACGAATTGGCAGAGGGTCACGGCTACGCGCACCGGTAACCTTGCCTGGGTTCTGGTTTTCTTTGATAGAGGAGAAGGATTTTGCGGTGTGAAAATCGCGGCCGGAAGTTGGGCTCCCGTGCTGATAAGTACGGTCTGGGGTTTGACGTTTTCCGTTACAGCAATCGGGCATTCGCGATCTCCATAATGAAACGAGACTACTGCCGAGAACTACCGCGCCTGTAATAAGTACATCAGAAATAATTCTAAGTGCAACTTATTTTTCACACACGGACAACAAATAATTCTCATCGCAGCCGAGGAGAGTTTCCGACTATAAGATTACAGAAAAATGAAACAAGGCAGGAAATACAAAAAATGAATGGAAAAACAGCAGAAAACGCCCTGCCCTTGCGGGCAGGTACGTCAGGCTTCGAGCAGCGATTGCCCGAGATAATGCCGATCGTCGATAACCCCTGGCAGAACAAAGAAATAGCCGCCGCCAATGGGCTTCACGTACTCCTCCAGCGCTTCTCCATTCAGGCGCTTTTGCACCGTCAGGAAGCCTTTTTCCAGATCGTGCTGGTAGCAAACAAACAGCAGCCCCATGTCCAGCTGACCGGAATTGGTCACCCCCAGCGAATAGCTATAGCCCCGGCGCATCATCAGGCTGGATTCGGTTTCCGGGGTACGCGGGTTCGCCAGACGAATATGGCTATCAAGCGCAATGGTATCGCCGTCAGGGTCTTTGCTGTAATCCGGGACATCGTGCTCGTGCTGCATCCCAAGCGGCGCGCCGCTCAGTTTATCGCGGCCAAAAATGGTCTGCTGCTCTTTCAGCGGCGTGCGATCCCAGAACTCAACGTGGAACTGAATAATCCTCGCCGCCTGATAGCTGCCGCCCGTAGCCCACGCAGGCTCTCCCTGGTCGGCGGTGACCCACACCACTTTATCCATTAGCGCCTTATCGGTGCTCACCGGATTCGCGGTGCCGTCTTTGAAGCCCAGCAGATTCACCGGCGTCTCTTTACCCTTGCTGCGCGCGGCGCTGTCGGAGATAAACCCTTCCCGCTTCCAGCGCACGCTGAGCAAATCCGGGGTGTGCTTAATCACATCCCGCAGGGCGTGAATTACCGTATCCTGGGTGTTGGCGCAAATTTGCAGCAGCAGATCGCCGTGGCACAGCGCCGCATCCAGCGAATCGTTCGGAAAACGCGTCATCTTTTGCAGCCTCTTCGGCGCCTGATGAGCCAGGCCGAAACGCTCGTCAAACAGCGAATGCCCCACCGAGACGGTGATCGTCAAATTATCCGGGGCGATCCACGGCCCGAGAATGCCTGAGTCCATCGGCGGCAGCCGCGGGTTCGGCGTCTCCGGCGCGGGACCGCCTTTGGTCAGAAAGGCGATACGCCGGGTCAGCAGGCGAAACAGCCGCTCAAGGTCCGCTTTATCGCTGGCCAGCACATCAAAGGCGACAATCATCATCGACGCCTGCTGCGGAGTCAGCACTCCTGCCTGATGTGGACCATAAAACGGCTGCGCTTCCTGACGCGCATCCGGCGACACCGTGCCCGGAGAGCTATTGTCTTTTGCCGCGTGCGCCACCGGACAGCCGCCGGATATCGCCAGCGCGCCGCCAAGCGCGCCGATCCCTTTTAACAACCGCCGCCGGGACGGTTGATTAACATCATATTTTTGCTCAGCCATCGCCTTAGTCCAGACCCAGGATCCCGCGCAGCTGGGCCAAATCTTCCGCCAGCGTGGTGATCGGGCCTTTCAGCGCGTTACGATCGGCATCCGTCAGCTTGTCATAGGTCTCAAAGCCATCTTTGGTGCGGTATTTGCTGAGAATGGCGTCCACCTTTTTGAAGTTGGCATCCACCTTCGCCAGCAGCGCGCTGTTCTCTTTTTGCAGCTGCGGACGCAGCAGGTCGACGATTTTCTGCGCGCCGTCAATGTTGGCCTGGAAATCCCACAGATCGGTATGGCTGTAGCGATCTTCTTCGCCGCTGATTTTGCTGGCGGCCACTTCTTCAATCAGACCGGCCGCGCCGCCGACCACTTTTGACGGCGGGAACGCCAGTTCGCTAATGCGTTTTTGCAGCTCGAGAACGTCAGCGTTCAATTGATCGGCATAGTTATCCATTCCCTTGACGCTGTTATCGCCAAACAGCGCTTTTTCCAGCCGGTGGAAGCCGGTGAATTTCGGATCTTCGGCTTTTTTCTCGTAGTCATCCTCGCGGGCGTCAATGCTGCCATCGAGATCGGAGAACAGTTCGGCGATCGGTTCAATACGTTCATAGTGCTGGCGCGTCGGCGCGTACAGCGCTTTCGCCTTCTCGATATCGCCCGCTTTCACCGCATCGGTAAAGGCTTTCGTGCCGCTAACCAGCTCCGCGGTCTCGGCGGTGACCCAGGCTTTATAGGCGGTAATAGCTTCACCCAGGCTGAGCAGCGCATCGGCTTTGGCGGCATCTTTGGTCGCCTCGCCGGTCACCGTCAGTTTGCCTTTCGGGTTAGTCAGCAGGCCGCAGGTCATATCATATTCACCCGGCTGCAGGTTGGCCGTCAGCTTTTGCGTAAAGCCGGGGGCGATATTCTCCCGCTCTTCCACCACCATCACCCCTTTCAGAATCTCCCACTCCAGCGCTTTCTGGCTGTGGTTCTGAATGATGAACTGGGTTTTACCCGCCTTCACGGTGACGTTCATCGGCTCGCACTGTTTGTCGGTGACGGTCACTTTGACCTGCGGAATATCGGCCGCCTGGGCGTAAAAAGCCGAGCTGAACAGCGCAGCAAGCGTAAGCTGCAGCGCATTACGACGAAAATGATTCATCATGACCATCCCTTTCGATAAGTATGTTGTCACTATTGCAATCCGCGATGCCCGACTACGCTGCCCGGGATGCGGTGGTTTTTTTACCCGGCGGCGAGACGTACAGCACCAGCGCCGGGATCAAATAGATAAAGTAGACCGCCACTTCGCTGACGGTCGGCGTTTCCTGATAGCCGAAGATCCCTTCCAGCAGCGTGCCGAATAGGGTGTGCGTCGAAATGACGTTGCTCAGGTCAAAGGCGACCGCCTGGAAATGGTTCCACAGTCCGGCCTCATGGAAGGCGCGGATAGCCCCCGCGGCGAGGCCTGCGGCCACCAGTAAAATAAACAGGCTGGTCCATTTGAAAAAGACGGCGAGATTCATGCGGATGCCGCCCCAGTAGATCAGGAACCCTAAAACGATGGCCGACGCCAGGCCGAGCATCGCGCCGATGGGCGGCCAGATTCCGACATCCTGCTGGAAAGCGGCGAGCAGGAAAAAGACCGATTCCAGGCCTTCACGCGCGACAGCGAAAAAAACCATCATCACCAGCGCCCAGCCGTGGTTATTTCCGCGCTGGAGGGCATTATCAACCGCCTGCTCAAGCTGCTGTTTGACGTTGCGCGACACTTTACGCATCCAGAACACCATCCAGGTCAGAATGCACACCGCCACCACCGCCACGATGCCTTCGAACAGCTCCTGCTCGCGCTGCGGAAACTCGCCGGTGGTTTCGTTGATAAAAATTCCGAGGCCCAGGCACAGCGCCGCCGCAAGCAGCACCCCAATCCACATGACGCCAATCCAGCTACCGCGCTGGGTGCGTTTCAGATAGCTGGCAATCAGGCTGACAATCAGCGCAGCTTCCAGGCCTTCACGTAACATGATGAGAAATGGGACAAACATGCCAACACCCTTAAATGTGAACCGCAGTCAACTGATGCAAAGATAGGTAAATATTTATGATAGTGATTATCATTACAATAATCAGAAACACAAGTGAAATGTGGAGTGAATGATGACGATTTGTAAATCAGTCGCGAACAAATAATGACTTGCGCGATTATCCCGCAGCCCAGGCCCCTCGGGCAGGAGGACGGGATTTTTTGCGCCAGATATTTACCCGGCTGCCCAGCTGTGGCTAAATGGCGGCCTTATTGACCTGCGAAATAAACGACATGACTCAATTCTTGCACTTCCTGCTGGCGCTGGTGGTTATCCTCGCCCTTGCCTGGCTTGCCAGCTACGACCGTAAAAAAATCCGCATTCGCTATATTATCCAGTTAATTATTATTGAAGTTGCCCTGGCTTTCTTTTTTCTCCACGCCGAAAGCGGCCTGTGGCTAGTGAAAAATATCGCATCCTTTTTTGAATCACTGCTCGGCTTTGCCGCCGAAGGCACCAACTTTGTATTTGGCGGCATGAGTGAAAAAGGGCTGGCGTTTATTTTCCTTGGCGTGCTGTGCCCCATTGTCTTTATCTCCGCGCTCATCGGTATTCTTCAGCACTGGCGTATTCTGCCAATTTTTATTCGCCTGATTGGCACCCTGCTGTCAAAGGTTAACGGTATGGGTAAGCTGGAGTCCTTCAACGCGGTCAGTTCGCTGATTCTCGGTCAATCAGAGAACTTTATTGCCTATAAAGGCGTGCTCGGCGATCTCTCTTCCCGCCGCCTGTTCACCATGTCGGCCACCGCGATGTCGACGGTGTCGCTCTCCATCGTCGGCGCTTATATGAGTATGCTCGACGCGAAATACGTCGTCGCCGCGCTGATCCTGAATATGTTCAGCACCTTTATTGTGCTGTCGATCATTAACCCGACGCGTCCGGGCAGCGAGGAGGAGATCAAGCTTGAAAAACTGCATGAATCCCAGAGCTTCTTTGAAATGCTCGGTGAATATATTCTGGCCGGTTTTAAAGTCGCGATGATTATTCTGGCGATGCTGATTGGTTTTATCGCCTTAATTAGCGCCATAAATGCCCTGTTCGCCACGATATTTGGCCTGAGCTTCCAGCAGATCCTCGGCTACGTCTTTTATCCCCTGGCGTGGCTGATTGGCATTCCGCTTAGCGATGCGCTGAACGCCGGGAGTATTATGGCGACGAAACTGGTGGCCAATGAATTTGTCGCTATGATTGAGCTGCAAAAAATAGCCGCCAGCATGACGCCGCGCGGGCTGGGAATTTTATCCGTGTTCCTGGTTTCCTTCGCCAACTTTGCCTCTATCGGCATTATCGCCGGGGCGATTAAAGGCCTGAACGAGCAGCAGGGGAATATCGTTTCCCGCTTCGGCCTGCGCCTGGTGTATGGCGCAACGCTGGTCAGCCTGCTCTCCGCCAGCTTTGCGGGGCTGGTACTGTAACCGAAGCGCGTTTGGCCTGTTACCCCGGGGTAACAGGCCCGCGTAGCTATGTAGCCCGGGTAAGGCGTTAGCCGCAACCCGGGAATATCACCTGATTCAAATTAAAAATGTACGCAGACCGGCTGGTCAACGCGCATCACCGACTCCTGAGCAAAGCGTGATTTATAGGTCGTGCGCAGCGCCTCAATCCCCTCTTCGCTCTTCACATCTTTGCCGTGAATCAGCATCAGCGCTTTGCTCTGCTCGCGCGCCACGGTACCGTCATTGCCCAGCCACTGCCCGCGCGCGTCAAAGACCGTCAGGCCATCGCGAAAGCGCGGCGTCACGTCGCGATCAACGAACTGCTGCCACTCCTGCGCGGTAATATCCTTCCCGGCCGGACGGCTTAAGCCGAAATAAAGCGTGGTTTGCACCATGGCGTTATCCGCCGGGCAGGCGTTAGCGTCCGCCGCCGGAGCCGTCTTCGCGGCGGGCGCTACGCAGCCGCTTAATATCCCTGCCAGTACCAGCGCAACTGCACCCTGTTTGAAACTCATTTTGCTACCCTCATTGTTATTTGTGCTGAGATATCAGCGTATTTTCAAGCCATTAGCAAGAGGCATAAATAACAAAGCCCGCATTACGCGGGCTTGATGGGGTTGCAGAGGATTACTCGGCGGTCGCGCGCACCGGCGGCGCGGAGTGATAATGGGCGTCCGCTTCGGCGAAGCGTCGCTGCATCTCGGCGGAGGGCGCTTTACCCAGCAGGCTGAAGACCACAATCCCCAGGCTACCAAAGATAAAGCCTGGGATGATTTCATACAGGCCCAGCCAGCCGAACTGCTTCCAGATAATGACCGTTAAGGCGCCGATGATCATCCCGGCCAGCGCTCCGTTACGGGTCATTCGTGACCACATCACCGAGAACAGCACCACCGGGCCAAACGCCGCGCCAAAGCCAGCCCATGCGTAGCTCACCAGACCCAGCACGCGGTTTTCCGGGTTGGCCGCCAGGGCGATCGCAATTAACGCGACGAGCAGCACCATAAAGCGTCCTATCCATACCAGCTCTTTCTGTCCGGCATTTTTACGCAAAAACGCTTTATACAGATCTTCAGTAATCGCGCTTGAGCACACCAGCAGCTGGCAGCTCAGGGTGGACATCACCGCCGCCAGAATCGCCGACAGCAGGATCCCGGCAATCCACGGGTTGAACAGAATCTGCGCCAGTTCGATAAAGACGCGTTCGGCGTTCTGATTAACCGCACCGGCAACGGCCGGGTTGTTATTGAAGTAGGCAATACCGAAGAAGCCGACGGAACAGGCACCCGCCAGGCAGAGGATCATCCAGGTCATGCTGATGCGACGGGCGTGAACGATGCTGTGATGCGAATCCGCCGCCATAAAGCGCGCCAGAATATGCGGCTGACCAAAATAGCCCAGGCCCCAGCCCATCAGCGAAATAATCGCCACGAAGTTCAGGCCCTTGAGCATATCAACGTTCTCAATGCTCTTTTGCTTAATCACTTCCAGGGAATCGCCAAACCCGCCGACGGAAATCACCACCATCACCGGCGTCAGGATCAGGGCGAATATCATCAGGCTGGCCTGAACGGTATCGGTCCAGCTTACCGCGAGGAAGCCGCCGACAAAGGTATAAATAATGGTTGCCGCCGCCCCGGCCCACAGCGCGGTTTCGTAGCTCATGCCAAAGGTGCTTTCAAACAGACGCGCGCCGGCCACAATACCGGAAGCGCAATAGATGGTGAAAAATAACAAAATGACCAGCGCCGAGATAATTCGCAGCACGCGGCTTTTATCTTCAAAACGGCCGGTGAAATAATCCGGCAGCGTCAGGGCGTTATTATTCGCCTCGGTATGGACCCGCAAACGCCCCGCCACCAGCTTCCAGTTAATCCATGCGCCTAACGTCAGGCCAATGGCAATCCAGCTTTCGGAAATACCGGAAATAAATATCGCCCCCGGTAGCCCCATCAGCAGCCAGCCGCTCATATCGGAGGCTCCGGCGGAGAGCGCGGTGACAAATGGGCCAAGGCTGCGGCCGCCGAGAATATAATCATCAAAGTTCTTTGTCGAGCGCCAGGCAATAAAGCCGATGAGTACCATGCCAAAAATATAAACAATAAAAGTCACCAACATGGGTGTGCTAATAGCCATGTAAAAATCTCCAGAATTTTTGTCGACAGCATCCAAATTTGTCGTTTTATCCACTACCGGAACGGGGCAATGGCCTATTGGTTGTATTGGGCGACCGTATCCTGACGGAAGCTTTGTTTTTTCACAAACGATTTAACACAGCATTTACACGAAATGCTTCCGGGACCAAACTTCATTTTGTTATAGGTTGCACTCTCTCACGTTTTTAGCGGTTGCACCACGCAAAAGTGTTAAGTGACGCATAGAAATACCTTATTAGACAGGGGATAAATACCTGCTATTTTCATCATCATTTTTAACATTCACGGCGTTTTTCTACCTGCCACACAATTCTCAATTAACAAGGTTGCACAAAGTTGCAACATGGTAGATATTTCTACGCAACCTCATCTTGGCACGAAGACGTTCTATTACAGGAGTTCCTGACATGGGCACCACCACCATGGGTGTAAAACTTGACGACGCGACGCGTGAACGCATTAAATCCGCGGCGAGCCGTATTGACCGCACGCCGCACTGGCTGATTAAACAGGCCATTTTCAACTATCTGGAAAAGCTGGAAAACGACGAGACGCTGCCGGAGCTGCCGGCGCTGCTGTCCGGCGCGGCGAACGAAAGCGATGAGGCCGGTCATCCGGCTGACGAACCTTATCAGCCCTTCCTCGATTTCGCCGAGCAGATCCTGCCGCAGTCCGTTTCCCGCGCGTCGATCACCGCCGCCTGGCGCTGGGCCGAAACCGACGCCGTGCCGATGCTGCTGGAGCAGGCTCGCCTGCCGCAGACTCTCGGCGAACAGGCGCGCAAGCTCGCCTATCAGCTGGCGGAGAAGCTGCGCAATCAGAAAACCGCCAGCGGCCGCGCCGGAATGGTGCAGAGCCTGCTGCAGGAGTTCTCGCTCTCCTCGCAGGAAGGCGTGGCCCTGATGTGCCTGGCGGAAGCGCTGCTGCGCATTCCCGACAAAGCCACCCGCGATGCCCTGATCCGCGACAAAATCAGCAACGGCAACTGGCAGTCGCATATCGGCCGCAGCCCGTCGCTGTTCGTCAACGCCGCCACCTGGGGGCTGCTGTTTACCGGCAAGCTGGTCTCGACCCACAACGAAACCAGCCTGTCGCGCTCGCTGAACCGTATTATCGGCAAAAGCGGCGAACCGCTGATTCGTAAAGGCGTCGATATGGCGATGCGCCTGATGGGCGAGCAGTTCGTCACCGGCGAAACCATCGCCGAAGCGCTGGCCAACGCCCGCAAGCTGGAAGACAAAGGCTTCCGCTACTCCTACGATATGCTGGGCGAAGCGGCGCTGACCGCCGACGATGCTCAGGCCTATATGGTCTCCTACCAGCAGGCGATCCACGCCATCGGCAAAGCCTCCAACGGACGGGGCATTTATGAAGGACCGGGCATTTCGATTAAGCTCTCCGCGCTGCACCCGCGCTACAGCCGCGCCCAGTACGACCGCGCGATGGAAGAGCTTTACCCGCGTCTGAAATCGCTGACCCTGCTGGCGCGCCAGTACGATATTGGTATCAACATTGACGCCGAAGAGGCCGATCGCCTGGAGATCTCTCTCGATCTGCTGGAAAAACTCTGCTTTGAACCGGAGCTGGCGGGCTGGAACGGGATTGGCTTTGTGATCCAGGCCTATCAGAAACGCTGCCCGTTCGTGATTGACTACCTAATCGACCTCGCGACCCGCAGCCGTCGCCGCCTGATGATTCGTCTGGTCAAAGGCGCCTACTGGGACAGCGAAATCAAACGCGCGCAGATGGACGGTCTCGAAGGCTATCCGGTCTATACCCGCAAGGTCTACACCGACGTCTCCTATCTGGCCTGTGCGAAAAAGCTGCTGGCGGTGCCGAGCCTGATCTATCCGCAGTTCGCGACCCATAACGCCCACACCCTGGCGGCAATTTATCAGCTGGCCGGACAGAACTACTACCCGGGACAGTACGAATTCCAGTGCCTGCACGGCATGGGCGAGCCGCTGTACGAGCAGGTGACCGGTAAAGTCGCCGATGGCAAACTCAACCGCCCGTGCCGTATCTACGCGCCGGTCGGCACCCACGAAACGCTGCTGGCCTACCTTGTGCGTCGTCTGCTGGAAAACGGCGCCAACACCTCGTTTGTTAACCGGATCGCCGACAGCACCCTGCCGCTGGATGAGCTGGTTGCCGACCCGGTCGCCGCGGTGGAAAAACTGGCCCAGCAGGAGGGCCAGGTGGGTCTTCCGCACCCGAAAATCCCGCTGCCGCGCGACCTTTACGGCAAAGACCGCAGCAATTCAGCCGGTCTGGATCTCGCCAACGAGCATCGTCTGGCCTCCCTCTCCTCCTCGTTATTAAACAGCGCGCTGCATAAATGGCAGGCGCTGCCGATGCTGGAGCACCCGGTGGCCGAAGGCGAAATGCAGCCGGTCGTGAACCCGGCTGAGCCAAAAGATATCGTCGGCTACGTGCGCGAAGCCAGCGAGGACGAAGTTCAGCAGGCGCTGACCAGCGCGGTTAACAACGCGCCAATCTGGTTCGCCACCCCGCCGCAGGAGCGCGCGGCGATCCTCGAACGCGCCGCGGTGCTGATGGAAGGCCAGATGCCGACCCTGATGGGCATCCTGGTGCGCGAAGCGGGGAAAACCTTCAGCAACGCGATTGCCGAAGTGCGCGAAGCGGTGGACTTCCTCCACTACTACGCCGGTCAGGTGCGCAACGATTTTGACAACGAAACCCATCGCCCGCTGGGCCCGGTCGTCTGTATCAGCCCGTGGAACTTCCCGCTGGCGATCTTTAGCGGACAAATTGCCGCCGCGCTGGCGGCAGGCAATACCGTGCTGGCAAAACCAGCCGAGCAGACGCCGCTCATCGCCGCTCAGGGCGTGGCGATCCTGCTGGAAGCGGGCGTACCGCCGGGCGTTATTCAGCTGCTGCCGGGCCGCGGAGAAACCGTCGGCGCCGCGCTGACTTCCGACGAGCGCGTACGCGGCGTGATGTTTACCGGCTCAACCGAAGTCGCCACCCTGCTGCAGCGCAATATCGCCAGCCGGCTGGATGCTCAGGGTCGTCCGACGCCGCTGATCGCCGAAACCGGCGGCATGAACGCGATGATCGTCGACTCTTCAGCATTAACCGAGCAGGTGGTGATCGACGTGCTCGCCTCGGCGTTCGACAGCGCGGGGCAGCGCTGCTCCGCCCTGCGCGTACTCTGCCTGCAGGATGATATCGCCGATCATACGCTGACCATGCTGCGCGGCGCGATGGCCGAGTGCCGGATGGGCAATCCGGGCCGTCTGACCACCGATATCGGGCCGGTGATTGACGCCGAAGCCAAAGAGAATATTGAGCGCCACATCCAGACGCTGCGCGCCAAAGGGCGCAAAGTCTTCCAGGCGGTGCGCGAAACCGGCGAAGATTCCCGCGAGTGGACCAGCGGTACTTTCGTTCCGCCGACGCTGATTGAGCTCGACAGCTTCGATGAGCTGAAAAAAGAGGTCTTCGGCCCGGTGCTGCACGTAGTGCGCTATAACCGCAACGAGCTGGACGGGCTGGTCAAACAGATTAACGCCTCCGGCTACGGTCTGACCCTCGGCGTGCATACCCGTATTGACGAAACCATCGCTCAGGTCACCGGCAGCGCCAACGTCGGTAACCTGTACGTCAACCGTAATATGGTCGGCGCCGTGGTCGGCGTGCAGCCGTTCGGCGGCGAGGGCCTGTCGGGTACGGGTCCAAAAGCCGGCGGCCCGCTGTATCTGTATCGGCTGCTCTCCAGCCGCCCGCAGAACGCCGTCGGGATTACCCTCGCCCGCCAGGACGCGGAGTATCCGCTGGACGCGCAGCTGAAGACGCTGCTGGAAAAACCGCTGGTCGCTTTACAGCAGTGGGCGGCGGATCGCCCGGAACTGCATGCTCTGTGCCAGCAGTTCAGCGAGCAGGCGCAGGCCGGAACCCAGCGTCTGCTGCCGGGGCCAACCGGCGAGCGCAACACCCTGACCTTTATGCCGCGCGACCGCGTGCTGTGCGTGGCCGATAATGAGCAGGATGCGCTCACCCAGCTGGCGGGCGTGACCGCCGTTGGCTGCGAAGTGCTGTGGCCGGACGCCCCTCTGCAGCGCGAGCTGGCGAAAAAGCTGCCGCGTGAGGTCAGCGCGCGGATCCACTTCGCCAAAGCGGAAACCCTGACGACCGAGCCTTTCGATGCGGTTATCTACCACGGCGATTCCGATCAACTGCGGGAACTGTGCGAACAGGTGGCGGCGCGCGATGGCGCTATCGTGTCGGTGCAGGGCTTCGCCCGCGGCGAGAGCAATCTGCTGCTGGAGCGCCTCTATATTGAACGTTCGCTCAGCGTCAATACCGCCGCGGCCGGCGGCAACGCCAGCCTGATGACGATTGGCTAAGCCTGCTTTCCGGGTTGCGGCTGATGCCTTACCCGGGCTACCCAACCACAGCCCGCACTATCAGTAGCCCGGGCAAGGCGCTTTGCGCCGCCCCCGGGAAAGCAGACGGCACAACGTCAGCTAATGACACCAGACGCAGGCTGTGGTTAATTAAGGCTCCCGGACGGGAGCTTTTTTTATGGGAGTTGACCAATGAAACGCACTTTACTCGCTTTTGCCGCGCTGCTGGCAAGCACCCATGCGCTGGCGGACGAATGCAGCAACGCCAGCAATCAAACGGAAATGAACCAGTGCACCGCCGAGCGGTACCAGGCTGACGACAAAAAACTAAATGAAACGTACCAGGAAGCGCTGAAGCGCGCCTCCGGCAAGCAGCAGGAGTTGCTGAAAAAAGCGCAGCTGTCGTGGATTGCCCTGCGCGACGCCGACTGTCAATTCCTCGCCTCCGGCGCTGAAGGCGGCAGCGTACAGCCGATGCTGATCAACCAGTGCATGTCCGATAAAACCGTCGAGCGCGAATCGTTCCTCGCCTCGCTGCTGCAGTGCGAGGATGGCGATCAGAGCTGCCCGCTGCCGCCCGCCAATTAACGTACGCGAATCCCTTCGATAATCATCCGCTGGACGTTATCGACGGTTTGCTGAAAAAACGCCTCATCGCGCAGCGTCGCGCCGGTTACCGCCTCAACCTGAGTGGCGAAATCGGCGTAGTGCTGTGTGGTCGCCCAGATCATAAAGATCAGATGCTGCGGGTCAACCGGCGCCAGCCTGCCGCTCTCGACCCAGCCGGAAATAATCGCCGACTTTTCATCCACCAGCGCTTTCAGATCGCCGGTCAGCTCGCCCATCAGCAGCGGCGCGCCCTGCAGCATCTCCAGGCAGAACAGCCTTGACGCCTGCGGGTGATCGCGGGAAACCTCCAGCTTAAGGCGGATATATTCGCCGATGGCCACCAGCGGGCTGATATCTTCGCGAAAGGCCTTTAGCGGCGCCAGCCAGATAGCCAGAATCTGCTGCAGCACGGCAATATACAGCGCCTCTTTCGACGGGTAGTAGTAGAGCAGGTTCGTTTTCGATACCCCGGCCAGTTCGGCGACCTGCTCAAGCCGGGTACCGTGGATACCAAACTGCGAGAACGCGTCCAGCGCGGCGGCCAGGATAGCCTCTTTTTTCGCGCTCACCGCCTGTGAGCGTTTGCCGATCTTTTTCACGCCGCCCTGTGCCATTCGTTATCTCCTTCTTTTCACGCCATCAGCATAGCAAAAGCCCAGCGCCGACACGACTCTCTGCACCCTGATTGCGCACGACTGCGGTTTTTTCGTGCACCGATTTTGACCATTCAGTCCACTTTTATTGCTGCTATTTTCGGCAACCATCCAGCAACACCTTAATAACATTAGCCTTTGCAAAACTGGCATCGCCTTTGCTTTATCTTTCAGGCGAGGTGATTGAGGGAGATGCAGGATGCAGCGCCGCGCCTTCTTGTTCAACGACATGCAGAGAGGTAGGTATGAAAATTGGTGTCTTCGTTCCGATTGGTAATAACGGCTGGCTGATTTCCACCCATGCTCCCCAGTACATGCCGACGTTTGAGCTCAATAAGGCCATCGTGCAAAAAGCCGAACACTACGGCTTCGATTTCGCGCTGTCGATGATTAAACTGCGCGGCTTCGGCGGCAAGACCGAATTCTGGGATCATAATCTGGAGTCCTTCACCCTGATGGCCGGACTGGCGGCCGTCACTTCGCGCATTCAGATCTACGCCACCGCCGCCACGCTGACGCTGCCCCCGGCGATCGTCGCGCGCATGGCCTCGACTATCGACTCTATCTCCGGCGGCCGCTTTGGCGTCAATCTGGTCACCGGCTGGCAAAAGCCTGAATACGAGCAGATGGGCATCTGGCCGGGCGACGACTACTTCGCCAGCCGCTACGACTATCTCACCGAATATGTCCAGGTGCTGCGCGACCTGTGGGGAACCGGGCGCAGCGACTTTAAAGGCGACTACTTCACCATGAACGACTGCCGCGTCAGCCCACAGCCGTCGCAGCCGATGAAAGTGATCTGCGCCGGGCAAAGCGACGCCGGTATGGCGTTCTCCGCCCGGCACGCTGACTACAACTTCTGCTTCGGCAAAGGGGTCAACACCCCTGCCGCCTTCGCCCCCACCGCCGCGCGGATGATGGAGGCGGCGGAAAAAACCGGCCGCGACGTCGGTTCCTACGTCCTGTTCATGGTGATTGCCGACGAAACCGACGAGGCGGCCCGCGCCAAATGGGAGCATTACAAAGCCGGCGCCGATGACGAAGCGCTGGCGTGGCTTACCGAACAGAGCCAGAAAGACACCCGCTCCGGCAGCGACACCAACGTGCGCCAGATGGCCGATCCCACCTCGGCGGTCAACATCAATATGGGCACCCTTGTCGGCTCTTACGCCAGCGTCGCCCGCATGCTCGACGAAGTGGCGGCGGTCCCCGGCACCGACGGCGTGCTGCTGACGTTTGATGATTTCCTTATCGGTATCGAAGCCTTTGGTCAGCGCATTCAGCCGCTGATGCGCTGCCGCGACCATATCGCCACCATGACTCAAGAGGTTGCCTGATGATTACCCTGCCCGCTCGCCCGGAATCCCTGACCTTTGCGCCGCAGCAGAGCGCGCTGATCGTTGTCGATATGCAGAACGCCTACGCCAGCCAGGGCGGCTATCTCGACCTCGCCGGATTTGACGTTTCCGCCACCCGCCCGGTTATCGACAATATCAACGTCGCCGTGGCCGCCGCGCGCGCCGCCGGGATGCTGATTATCTGGTTCCAGAACGGCTGGGACGACCAGTACGTGGAGGCCGGCGGCCCCGGTTCGCCGAATTTTCATAAATCCAACGCGCTGAAAACCATGCGAAAGAACCCGGAGCTGCAGGGCAAGCTGCTGGCGAAAGGCGGCTGGGACTATCAGCTGGTCGATCAGCTTAAGCCGCAGCCCGGCGATATCGTGCTACCGAAACCGCGCTACAGCGGCTTCTTTAACACCGCGCTCGACAGCATTCTGCGCAGCCGCGGCATCCGCCATCTGATCTTTACCGGTATTGCCACCAACGTCTGCGTGGAATCGACCCTGCGCGACGGCTTCTTCCTCGAGTATTTCGGTATCGTGCTGGAAGACGCCACCCATCAGGCCGGTCCGGCGTTCGCCCAGCAGGCGGCGCTGTTCAATATCGAAACCTTCTTTGGCTGGGTCAGCGATGTCGCCAGCTTCTGTACCGCCCTTGAGCCCGCCGCGCCGCGCGCCTTTTCCGAGGAGAAACGTTATGCCTAAACAGGTGATTATTCCGCCAGGCACCACCACGCCTATCGCCCCGTTTGTCCCGGGCACGCTGGCCGACGGCGTGGTTTACGTCTCCGGCACCCTGCCGTTTGATAAGCAAAACAACGTGGTTTATATCGGCGACCCAAAGGCGCAAACCCGCCACGTGCTGGAAACCATCAAGAGCGTTATCGAGACGGCGGGGGGCAGTATGGCGGATGTGACCTTCAACAGCATCTTTATCACCGACTGGAAAAACTACGCCGCGATTAATGAGGTCTACGCGGAGTTCTTCCCCGGCGACAAACCGGCGCGTTTCTGTATTCAGTGCGGGCTGGTGAAGCCCGATGCGCTGGTGGAAATAGCCACCGTCGCGCATATCGGGAAGCCGGCATGATGAAGCTAAATGTCTCCCCGGCGCCTTATCCGGGCGCGCCGGTGGTGGTTCTGAGCGCCGGGCTCGGCGGCGCGGGCGGCTACTGGCTACCGCAGCGGGCGGCGCTCGAACCGTACTATCAGCTGGTGAGCTATGACCATAACGGCACCGGTGAAAACGGCGGCCCCCTGCCCGTCGGCTACAGCATGGCGGCCATGGCGCAGGAGCTTAACGCGGCGCTGCAGGCGGCGGGGATTGTGCGTTTTGCGCTGGTCGGCCACGCCCTGGGCGCGCTGATCGGTCTGCAGCTGGCGCTGGACCATCCCGAAGCGATAAGCGCCCTGGTGCTGGTGAACGGCTGGCTGACGCTCTCCCCGCATACCCGCCGCTGCTTTCTGGTGCGCGAACGCCTGCTGCACGCGGGCGGCGCGCAGGCGTGGGTAGAAGCGCAGCCGCTGTTCCTCTATCCGGCGGAGTGGATGGCTTCTCGCCTGCCGCGGCTGGAGGCCGAAGACGCGCTCGCCATCAGCCATTTCCAGGGCAAAGAGAATTTACTGAAAAGGCTGAACGCCCTCAAGCAGGCCGACTTTTCGCGGCGGGCGGCAGCGATAACCTGCCCGACGCTGATTATCAGCGCCGCTGACGATCTGCTGGTCCCGGCCTCCTGCTCCCGCGTGCTGCAGGCGGCAATCCCCGGCAGCCAGCTGGCGGAAATGGCCTGGGGCGGCCACGCCTGCAACGTTACCGATACCGCCACCTTTAACCCTATTTTATGCGACGGGCTGGCCGCGATGCTGCCCGTCCCCCAGGAGAACCTATGAGCGAAGCCATTAGCCCGGCCGCCTGCGCCGCGCTGTTTACCGAGGCCCGAACCCACAACGGCTGGCTGGACAGGCCGGTCAGCGACGAGCAGCTGCGTGAAATCTACGCCTTGCTGAAAATGGGACCGACCTCCGCTAACTGCTCCCCGGCGCGCTTCGTTTTCATCCGCACGCCGGAAGGCAAAGAGAAGCTGCGCCCGGCTCTGTCGAGCGGCAACGTTGCGAAGACCCTGCAGGCGCCGGTCACCGCTATCGTCGCCTGGGACAGCGCGTTCTATGACCGGCTGCCGGAGCTGTTCCCTCACGGCGACGCCCGCAGCTGGTTTACCTCCAGCCCGCAGATGGTGGAAGAGACCGCCTTTCGCAACGGTTCATTGCAGGCGGCGTACCTGATTTTCGCCTGCCGCGCGCTGGGTCTGGACACCGGCCCCATGTCGGGCTTTGACCGCGAAAAAGTCGATGCGGCGTTTTTTGCCGACGGCGCCTGGAAAAGCAACCTGCTGGTTAATATCGGCTACGGCGATCCCGGCAAGCTGTACGCTCGCCTGCCGCGTCTGCCTTTTGATGATGCCTGCCAGCTGGCATAAGGAGCCCGCATGTCTACTGCCGATAAACAAAGCTTTCGCGACGCCATGGCCCAAGTCGGGGCGGCGGTCAACATCATCACCACCGATGGTCCCGCAGGCCGCGCCGGCTTTACCGCCAGCGCCGTCTGCAGCGTTACCGACGCGCCGCCCACGCTGCTGGTGTGCCTGAATCGTTCCGCCTCGGTATGGCCGATCTTCAGCCAGCACCAGGCCCTGTGCGTTAATACCCTGGCGGCCGGTCAGGAAGGACTCTCGAACCTTTTCGGCGGTAAAACGCCGATGGCGGAGCGCTTCGCCGCCGCCGACTGGCAAACCGGCGCGACCGGCTGTCCGCGTCTGGAAGCGGCGCTGGTCAGCTTCGACTGCCGTATCAGCCAGATCGTCAGCGTCGGAACTCACGACATCCTGTTTTGCGAAGTGGCGGCGATTGTACGCCATCCGGAACCGCGCGGACTGATGTGGTTCGACCGCGGCTACCACACGCTGATGCGTCCAGCCTGTTAACCCTAAACCCAGGATCTCATCATGGCTCTCTTCGATTTTCCTCGCTGGCAGTTAACCTCCCCCTCCGCCGCGTCCGGCGTCGTGGCCCCCGATGAACGGCTGTCGGTCGGGCAAACCGTGGTGATGGGCGTTCAGCACGCGGTGGCGATGTTTGGCGCGACCGTCCTGATGCCAATCCTGATGGGGCTGGATCCCAATCTGTCGATCCTGATGTCCGGCATCGGCACCCTGCTGTTCTTTTTGGTTACCGGCGGGCGCGTGCCGAGCTACCTTGGCTCCAGCGCCGCCTTTGTCGGCGTGGTCATCGCCGTTACCGGCTTCAACGGCCAGGGGCTTAACCCGCACCTTAGCGTCGCGCTGGGCGGCATTATCCTCTGCGGGCTGGTTTATACCCTGATTGGCCTTGTGGTGATGAAAATCGGCACCCGCTGGATTGAGCGGCTGATGCCGCCGGTAGTCACCGGCGCGGTGGTCATGGCGATAGGCCTTAACCTCGCGCCAATCGCGGTACGCAGCGTATCAGCAACGCCGTTCGACGGTTGGATGGCGGTGCTGACGGTGCTGTGCATCGGCCTGGTCGCGGTGTTTACCCGCGGGATGCTGCAGCGGCTGCTGATCCTCGTCGGGCTGATTATCGCCTGCGCGCTGTACGCCTTGCTGGCCAACGGCCTCGGGCTGGGCAAGCCGCTGGATTTTAGCCTGCTTGAGCAGGCGGCGTGGTTCGGTTTGCCGCAGATGACCGCCCCGACCTTTAACGGCCAGGCAATGATGCTGATCGCTCCCGTGGCGGTGATTCTGGTGGCGGAAAACCTCGGCCACCTGAAGGCGGTTGCCGGGATGACCGGGCGCAATATGGACCCGTATATGGGCCGCGCGTTCGTCGGCGACGGACTGGCAACAATGCTCTCCGGCTCGGTTGGCGGCAGCGGCGTGACCACCTACGCGGAGAATATCGGCGTGATGGCGGTCACCAAAGTGTACTCGACGCTGGTGTTCGTCGCGGCGGCGCTGATTGCGATGCTGCTTGGGTTTTCACCGAAATTCGGCGCGCTGATCCATACCATTCCGGGACCGGTGATCGGCGGCGCATCAATTGTGGTGTTCGGCCTGATTGCCGTCGCGGGCGCGCGAATTTGGGTGCAGAACCGCGTGGATTTGA
Source organism: Klebsiella sp. RCJ4 (assembly GCF_009025755.1). Lineage (NCBI taxonomy): Bacteria > Pseudomonadati > Pseudomonadota > Gammaproteobacteria > Enterobacterales > Enterobacteriaceae > Klebsiella > Klebsiella sp. RCJ4. The sequence continues at coordinate 156,030 of NZ_WCIN01000046.1, read as the reverse complement.
GCCAGAACGCAAATCTGATTATGGTGGCGGTGACGCTGGTGCTGGGGGCGGGCGACTTCGCGCTTTCGCTCGGCGGCTTTACCCTCGGCGGCATCGGGACGGCCACCTTCGGCGCGATCCTGCTCCACGCTCTGCTTAACCGCCGTCCGCGTGAGGCCGGGCAAACCAACGTCACCCCGGTATGAAAGCGTGCAACGCCAGCAGACCCGTACCGGGAAATCCCCGGTCGCGCTGCGCTTACCGGGGCTACAAAACAGCGTCACCCCGTAGCCCGGCTAAGGCGTTTACGCCGCGAGCCGGGCGTTCCTCCCGCTTAGCGGAACCTGCAAAGCGGAAAAAAAACCGCCGACGTGACGTCGGCGGCGAGGGTGATGGGGTCGGGCCCGGGAGATTAACCCCCATCAGCAACAATCCGGCGCGCTAGCTTTCGCGGCTACCATGACTGTTTTTGCCCCCTTTCTTGCCCGCTTCGGAAGCGCGTTGAGGATCGTTTTTAAAGTTCCCCCCGCTATGCTGGCCACCTTTACGACCTGCTTCTGATGCTCTTTCACGGTCTTCGGCAAAGTTGCCGGCACCGCCACGATGGTTTGCCATTACTGACCTCCATTTAGGTTAGACATCATGCTGCATTAGGTGAAACACGAGGCTCTGGCCTCCGCGATACGGGTTGCGTATCACGTGCTTTTAAGGTTAGCGAAGGAAAGCCGTGCCGGGTGGATATCGTCACATTCTGAAATAGATTTTGTATAAGAACTGCCGCTATTGCGCCGGACGCGCGCTAAGCGACTCTTATGACAGCCTAAAATAGCGCCGCTGAAGATGTATCTTTTTGCAACAGCCCTGAATGTTAGCAATGTTGTTATAAATCAAATAAATGATTGTTGCATTTGCACTCTTCGCCAGAGGTCTTATCTTTAAAGGTAGCCAGTCGACTGGCTGGCTCATAACGCAACCGAGGAGTGATGCAAATGGCTAAGATTCTGGTGCTTTATTATTCCATGTACGGACACATTGAGACCATGGCGCATGCCGTCGCCGAAGGAGCAAATAAGGTAGATGGCGTTGAAGTGGTCGTGAAGCGCGTGCCGGAAACCATGCAGGCAGAGGTTTTTGCCAAAGCAGGCGGGAAAACGCAAAACGCGCCCGTCGCCACGCCGCAGGAGCTGGCTGAGTACGACGCCATCATCTTTGGTACCCCAACCCGTTTCGGCAATATGTCCGGACAGATGCGCACCTTTCTCGATCAGACCGGCGGCCTGTGGGCGTCCGGAGCGCTGTACGGCAAACTGGCCAGCGTATTCAGCTCAACCGGTACCGGCGGCGGTCAGGAGCAAACCATCACCTCAACCTGGACCACGCTTGCCCACCACGGGATGATTATTGTACCGATTGGCTACGGCGCCCAGGAGCTGTTTGATGTCTCGCAGGTTCGCGGCGGCACGCCTTACGGCGCCACCACCATTGCCGGCGGCGACGGCTCACGCCAGCCAAGTGAAGAAGAATTAGCCATTGCCCGCTATCAGGGGCAACACGTTGCGGGTCTGGCAGTGAAATTACACGGTTAATCTTCAGCAGGAGGACAAGCATGCCGAATCAAGAAACAAAGGCCCACCGCGTGGGTGAATGGGCCAGTCTGCGCAATACGTCTCCCGAAATTGCCGAGGCGATTTTTGAATTAGCCAATTACGATGAAAAGCTGGCGGAGAAAATCTGGGAAGAAGGCAGCGATGAAGTCCTGCCCCTCGCCTTCGCCAAAACCGACAAAGACTCCCTGTTCTGGGGCGAACAAACTATCGAACGCAAGAACGTGTAGCCGGGACAGGTACGCAGTACCGCCTCCGGGAGTTCTTGCATGAGCTTCCCGGAGGCGGGGCGTTGCGCCTGTTCGGGCTACAAGACAAGGCTAAACATCGGCAGCAAGACCCGGATTGCTCCGGGTTTTTTATACTCTGCTACTTCGTGGCCTCGGCCATCGCTTTTTTAAAGGTGTCCATCGGACAGAAGCCGTTGTCATCGACCGGACAACCGTTTAGCGCCAGCGTCACCCGCTGCGGCGGCGATTGCAGGGTCAGCGCATCGGCATTGCGCAGCTGTTCGGTACTTTGATACACGTACTCAATCTTCATCAAGTCGCGATTGCCGCTCTTATCATGCCAGCGCTGGAACACCAGCTTGCCGCCGATGGGCGTACGTTCGTACTGGTTGTGCAGCTGATAAGGTTTAAAATCCAGCGCCGTCAGCAGCGAGGCGATATTGGAATCGTGCCCCACCAGCAGCGTGACTTTCGCCGCTTTCGCCGCGTCGCCCACCAGCGCGTTATCGATATATTTCACCAGCGGTTTAGCCACGTTGCGCGCCACTTCCGGCGAGGTGAAGAGACTGTCCTGATAGCCGTTTTTCAGCTTCGACAGCACCTGCCACTGCTTATCGCTGGCGATTTCGCCCCACGCCACCTGGTCTTTCGGGAAACCTTCGTAATATTGCAGCGTAAAGGCGTCAACCAGCGAGTTGCCGACTTTAAGCGGCCCGGAAACGCCCGGCTCCTGCTGATATTTGGCGCTAAAGGTATCTTTCGCATCGCTCAGCGAGCACTGCTGCTTCTCTTTGCAGGACGGGGAGTTACGGTAGTCGGTCATCTCCTCCAGCAGCTTATAGCTTTCGCTCAGCTGCATCCCCTGCCGCTCTTTCTCCATCGCCTGCACCGCCTTTTCGCTAAACGCGGCGGAATCGTCGACGATCACCGGATTAAACGTCGGGTCCATGGTGCCCATTTTTTCCTGATGGTGCACGGTCACGCCGCAGCCGGGAAACGCGCCGGTGATAAAGAACTGCGCGGTGGCGACGGTGCGCTGCAGGCTATTGGCATAGGCGTAGACCGCGTTCTCCGGCGGGCATTCGCCGCTGGTCACCAGCCCCTGCTGCGCCAGCCATTCGCGCATATAGTGCCCCATATACACTTCCAGCACCCCGCCCTTGGTGGTCAGCTGGCCGCCGGGGACATCCCACTCAGGCCAGGACTTCGGCGTTGATTGCTCCAGCACGCTGCCGTTGTTCGCCAGCGGCGCGCGCAGGTTATGGCGGCTCATGATCAGCACCTGCTGAAGCTGGTACCCCTCCGGTGCCGCCTGTTCCTGCGCCTGGACGCCGGCGGAGAGTAAAATAACGCCGGTGACGGCGGCAGCGAGTAGACTTTTTCTCATCCCTTAATCCTCAGTCAGTGATTATCATCGCCTTAATTGTGACAAATTTATGACATTTTTCCGGGCAATGGCTCGCAAAGTGCGGAAAGAAATACGCTTTCCGCCAGAACGAAAGGAGGCTGAAATCAGAGGGAGGGCGTTACTCCGGTAGCGGTACCGCCGCCAGCGTGCAGATAGCCGCATGCTTGCCGCCGCGATGGTCGACGATCTGCACTTTATCGCCGGCTTTTTTTCCTTCGCAGGGTTTTAACACCTGCTCGACAATACGTTCACGAATTGACGGATGCCCGGCGTCAGCCAGGCTATGGAATGAAGTCAGAATCAACAACGGCCCAATAAGACCGATGATATGCTTGTTAAACATTTATTACTCTCAACCCTATTTAAGCGGGCCAAGGGTAGCAGCCTGTGGGACTCTCGTCTGTAAATTCGCTTAAACGAGTGTAACCCGTTCATTTTTTCACCACGCCTTTGCTTTACTCTTCACATTTATTCATGTAAATAATAATTTCAGTGTATTGCTGGCAGTCTATTCTCGTCTGATTCATCGGGTCATCTTTAAGAAATATCCCGATGCTATTATCTCGATATCACGGTATTTTTTCTTCATGTTAAACATAACATTAGGTTAATCTATGTCAGGTATCCTGCTCTTTATCGTCGCGGTGGTTTTGCTGGGAGTAGCCATCTTCAGCCTGGTCTCCTATGTGAAGGATCGGCGCTCTGCACAGCTGCCAACTCATAAGAAAAAGAAATAATACGTCCTCACTATTCTTACCTTCTGCCCCTGCTATCTCCTCCCGAGCGCCTGATTTCAAACGAGAATGACAAAAAAGAAGGCAGGCTCAATCGCCTGCCTTTGTATCGGCGTAAAAAATCGTTACGATTCCCAGGCCTGTTCCGCCTTGGCGCCGTCAAACTGCGGCGGCGGCTTGCGGAAGCGGCGGGTCAGATACGTCAGATACAGCAGCCCGAGGCCCGCCCATATCAGACCCAGCGTCAGCGAGGTCGCCTCCAGGTTAATCCACAGTACGCCCACCGTTAGCGCGCCCACCATCGGCAAAAGCAGATAGTGAAAGCGATCTTTCCAGGTTTTGTTAAAACCTTTACGCCGCCAGAAGTGGTTAAATACCGACAGGTTAACGAAGGTAAACGCCACCAGCGCGCCAAAGTTAATCAGCGCCGTGGCGGTGACCAGGTCAAAGAACAGCGCCGACAGCGCGACAATCCCCACCATGATCACATTCAGCGCCGGGGTACGCCATTTCGGATGGACGTAGCCGAAAATGCGCTCCGGGAAAACGTTATCGCGGCCCATGACGTACAGCAGCCGTGACACGCTGGCGTGCGAAGCCAGGCCTGAGGCCAGGGTATTCACAAACGTCGTGCACAGGAAAATCGACTGGAACAGCTTGCCGCCAACGTAGAGGGCGATCTCCGGCAGCGCCGCGTCCGGGTCTTTAAAACGGCTAATATCGGGGAAAAAGAGCTGCATAAAGAACGAGGCGGCGATAAAAATCACCCCACCGTAGACCGCAGTAAGGAAAATGGCCTTCGGGATCACCCGCGCGGCGTCCGGCGTCTCTTCGGAAAGCGTGGTCACCGCATCGAAACCGAGGAACGAAAAGCAGACTATCGTCGCCCCGGTAATGATCGGAATCAGGTGCGCATTCTGGCTAATAAACGGCTGGAGCGACCAGACGGTGCCCACCCCTTCCCCTTTATGCAACCCCTGCACCACCAGCACGATAAAGACCACCATAATCGAGATCTGCACCAGCACGAACAGGGTGTTGAAGTTCGCCACCAGGTTGACGCTTTTCAGGTTCGCCGCGGTGAGAATAGCCACAAACGTCACCACCCACACCCAGGGCGGCACGTCCGGAAACAGCGCGGAAAGATAAATCTTCGCCAGCAGCACGTTGATCATCGGCAGGAATAGATAATCCAGCAGCGATGACCAGCCCACCATAAAACCGACGTGCGGGCTGATCGACTTCTGCGCATAGGTATAGGCCGAGCCCGCCTGCGGAAACTGGCGCACCAGCTTGCCGTAGCTGATGGCGGTAAACAGCACCCCGGCCAGCGCCAGCAGATAGGACGCCGGGACGTGGCCGTTGCTGATGCCGGAGACGATGCCGAAAGTATCGAAAACCGTCATCGGCGTCAGATAGGCGAGGCCCATCATCACCACCTGCCACAGCTTGAGAGACTTGCGCAGGCGCGGTTTTTCCGCCCCGGAGGCGTTATCGAGAGAGGGATTAATAGCCATAGCCATTTCCCCCGCTGCACACCTGGGTTTGCGGTCGTAGAGACCGGGAAACCAACCTGCTTCGCAACGGGGTTAATGGCAAATCAAAAGGTAAAAAGAACCGACGAGCGGCGGTGGCGACGCATTCCATGCGGCCATGACGGCCCCCTTCTCCCTGCGGATATTTAAACATCTGCATCATTTCCTACCTCGTTACACACTGTGTCGTTAACTGAAGCCCCGTTGCCGCCTGCGCTCCTTAACGCGACATCCGGGAATGGCTGGGCTCCCAGCAAAAACGTCCGACCAGGCTCCGCTCAGGCCGCATGATGCTACTCGTGATAATGCTAAAGCGCCCCTCGCGGGGCGAAAATCAGGCGTTTTTCAACATCCACTCGATTTCAGTTTCTGTGATCAGACGCTCAAACTGCAGTAATTCGTCATTTTTACAGGCGTGATAAACGTGGCAGAAGCGTTCGCCAAGCCGCTCGCGCAGATGATCGTTTTGCATAAACTCCCACAGCGCATCGCTCTGGCGAATCGGGAACGGCAGCCCCTCCTGCTCGAGGCCGTTGCCCTCCACCTCTTCCTGTAACGGCAGCGGATTATCCAGACCGTGGAGGATGCCGGCAAAAATCGCCGCCATCACCAGATACGGGTTGGCGTCCGCCCCGGCCACGCGATACTCGACGCGGTGATTGTGCCGATCGCCGCACGGAATGCGCAGCGCCACCGTCCGGTTGTTGTGCCCCCACGACGCCTGAGTCGGCACGTACATTCCCGGCTGGAAACGACGATACGAGTTCACGTTCGGCGCCAGCAGCGCCATCGACGCCGGCATCAGGTCAATCATCCCGGCGAGCGCGCGTTTTAACATCGCGGAATCTTCGCCGTCCGCGTCCGCCAGCACGTTCTCGCCTTTGTTGTTCTGCATGCTGATATGGATATGCATCCCGCTACCGGCGTGCTCTTCATAGGGTTTCGCCATAAAAGTGGCGTGCATCTTATGCTTCTCCGCCATCAAACGCACGAGACGTTTTAACGCCAGCGCATCATCGCAGGCGTCGAGCACGTTATCGGTATGGTGGAGGTTGATTTCAAACTGGCCGGGAGAGGCTTCCGCCACCGCGCCGTCGGCGGGGATCAGCTGGAGCTGGGCGATCTCATCGATTTCGTTAAGCACGTCGGCAAAGTGGTTGAGGTTGTCGACGGAGTAAACCTGGCTTTGGGTATTGCGATCGCCGGTTCCCGGCGCGCACGGCGGCTGCAGGTAACCTTCCGCGTCGCGCTTGCGGTCAAGTAAATAGAACTCCAGCTCTACCGCTACCACGGGGAACAGCCCGCGCTGGCGCAGCTGCTGCCAGAGCCGGTTCAGCACGTTCCGCGGCTCAACGTCAAAGGGAGCGCCATCTTCATCAACCATGGTCAGCAGAACCTGACCAATGTATTCCGGGTCCGCCGCCGACGGGGTTAAAGTTCCCAGCACCGGCACGCAGGTGCGGTCCGGTTCGCCCATCTCCTGGCCGAGCCCCGCCTCTTCCACCACGTTGCCGAGAATATCCATCGCAAACACCGAAGCCGGGAAATAGCACCCCTTCTCCAGCTTGCTCAGGCTGGACACCGGGATCCGCTTACCGCGGAAGCAGCCGTTCAGGTCGGTTAGCAGCACATCAACGTATTGCGTATTGGGGTAACGCTCGAGGTAGCGCTTCACTTCCCAGGTGAATGCGCTGACCCGTCTCTCTTCCGACTGCTGAACAAAATTCTCAACTTCTACGATATTGGTTTCCATGATTCACCGCCGTTGTTTTAGTTTCGGACCCTGAATGGCACTGTTAAATATAATGTCCACCCTTCGAATGTGTATGCAAACAAATTGTTTGTCAAATGTTAAATTAAGTTTGCAAAGGGCTATATCCGCTGCTAGATTGAGAAAATATTGAACGAAATGGCCGTTTTACCCGCTAATCCGGTCATAATTTAGTCCACTTTGTGAGGGCGATCATGGAAAATATAATGTACAAGCCAGTTATTGGCGTAGTGATGTGTCGAAACAGGCTTAAGGGTCACCAGACCCAGACTCTGCAAGAGAAGTACCTGAACGCGATTGTGAACGCCGGCGGCGTGCCGATTGCCCTGCCGCACGCGCTGGCCGAGCCGGAACTGCTTTCTGCGCTACTGCCGAAACTGGACGGCATTTATCTGCCCGGCAGCCCGAGCAACGTACAGCCGCACCTTTATGGTGAAAACGGCGATGAGCCTGACGCCGATCCCGGGCGTGATCTTCTGAGCATGGCGCTGATCGACGCCGCGCTCGAAAGGCGCATCCCCATTTTCGCCATCTGCCGTGGACTACAGGAACTGGTTGTCGCCACCGGCGGGACTCTGTATCGTCGTCTGTTCGAGCAGCCTGAGCTTCTTGAGCACCGCGAAGACCCCGAACTTCCCGTCGAGCAGCAATACGCGCCCTCGCATGAAGTTCAGGTTCAGCAAGGAGGATTACTTTCTCAGTTAATACCGGGCTGCAACACGTTTTGGGTAAACTCGTTACACGGGCAGGGAGCAAAAACGACGGGTCCACGGCTGCGCGTGGAGGCGCGTTCTCCGGACGGGCTGGTGGAAGCGGTCAGCGTTAACGACCACCCTTTCGCCCTCGGCGTGCAGTGGCATCCTGAATGGAACAGTAGCGAATACGCCCTGTCGCGAATGTTGTTTGAAGGTTTTATCACCGCCTGTCAGAGCTATATTGCTGAAAAACAGCGACTCTGACCACTACCGTTAAGGAAATGCAAATATGAGCGATGACGGACTGGCGCCAGGGAAACGTCTGTCAGAGATCCGCCAACAGCTGGGTCTCTCACAGCGTCGTGCCGCCGAACTGTCTGGGTTAACACATAGTGCCATCAGCACCATAGAGCAGGACAAAGTCAGTCCTGCGATCAGTACGCTGCAAAAGCTGCTGAAAGTCTACGGGCTGTCGCTCTCGGAATTCTTTTCTGAACCAGAAAAACCGGCTGAACCGCAGGTGGTTATCAATCAGGACGATCTGATTGAAATCGGCAGTCAGGGGGTGTCGATGAAGCTGGTTCATAATGGCAATCCGAACCGCACGCTGGCGATGATTTTTGAAACGTACCAGCCTGGAACCACAACCGGGGAGAGGATCAAGCATCAGGGTGAGGAGATAGGCACCATACTGGAAGGTGAAGTCGTGCTGACCATCAACGGTCAGGCGTATCATCTGGTGGCTGGGCAAAGCTATGCCATTAACACCGGCATACCGCATAGCTTCAGCAACACCTCGGCGGGTATCTGCCGAATTATCAGCGCCCATACCCCCACCACATTCTGATTTTTTCGCCTGAGGTTTTCTCAGGCTTTCTTCAGGCCTGCGCCGCCGGAGGCGAACTCCGGCGGCGCGAAGATAACGCAGTTCACCTTGCGCAATGCGGAAAGACTTATTCCGCTGGCCCCGGATAATTCACGCCTGTTAATGGGCAATTTAAACGGTACTCAACCCCGGGGACGCCCTGCGCCCTGAGGATCTGAAATCACCACTTTTTTATTTTTCCGATTATGTCATTAAGGAGTCATGATGGATTTTCACAACCTGGCTTACTGGCAAGAAAAAGCAAACAATATCGCGATTGAAACGCGGCTATTTATTAACGGCGAATACAGCGCCGCCGCCGATAATAGCGTGTTCGCCACCGTCGACCCTACCGCCCAACAGACGCTCGCCGAGGTCGCGCGCGGCAAAAAGGCCGACGTCGATCGCGCGGTCCAGGCCGCCCGCGGCGTCTTCGATCGCGGCGACTGGTCGCAGGCCTCCCCTGCCCAGCGCAAAGCGGTGCTGCATAAATTCGCCGACCTGATGGAAGCCCATCGCGAAGAGCTGGCGCTGCTGGAAACCCTCGACACCGGTAAACCGATTCGCCACAGCCTGCGCGACGATGTCCCCGGCGCCGCCCGCGCGATCCGCTGGTACGCCGAAGCCATCGATAAAGTGTACGGCGAAGTCGCCCCCACCGGCGGCAACGAGCTGGCCATGATCGTCCGCGAACCGATTGGCGTGATTGCGGCGGTTGTGCCGTGGAATTTTCCGCTGCTGCTGGCCTGCTGGAAGCTTGGCCCGGCGCTGGCGTCCGGCAACAGCGTGGTGCTTAAGCCGTCGGAAAAATCCCCGCTTACCGCTCTGCGCCTGGCGGGCCTGGCGAAACAGGCCGGGCTGCCGGACGGCGTATTCAACGTGGTGAGCGGTTTCGGCCATGAGGCCGGTCAGGCGCTGGCGCAGCATCATGACGTTGAAGTCATCACCTTTACCGGCTCCACCCGCACCGGTAAACAGCTGCTGAAAGACGCGGGCGACAGCAATATGAAGCGCGTCTGGCTGGAGGCGGGCGGTAAAAGCGCCAATATCGTCTTTGCCGACTGCCCGGACCTGCAAAAAGCGGTTAACGCCACCGCCGGCGGTATTTTCTACAATCAGGGCCAGGTCTGTATCGCCGGTACCCGTCTGCTGCTTGAGGAGAGCATCGCCGACCGCTTTCTCGACCTGCTAAAAGAGCAGGCAAAGGGCTGGCAGCCTGGCAATCCGCTCGACCCGAATACCACCATGGGCATGCTGATCGACAACAGCCACGCCGATAGCGTCCACAGCTTTATTCGCGCCGGCGAAGCGCACAGCACGCTGCTGCTGGATGGACGTAAAAATCCGTGGCCCGCGGCGGTCGGCCCGACCATCTTCGTCGACGTCGACCCCGCCTCCGCCCTCAGCCAGGAGGAGATCTTCGGCCCGGTGCTGGTGGTGACCCGCTTTAAAACCGAAGAGCAGGCGCTGGCGCTGGCCAACGACAGCCGCTACGGCCTCGGCGCGGCGGTCTGGACCCGCGATCTCTCCCGCGCTCACCGCGTCAGCCGCCGTCTGAAAGCCGGCTCCGTCTTTGTGAACAACTACAACGATGGCGATATGACCGTGCCCTTCGGCGGCTATAAGCAGAGCGGCAACGGACGCGATAAGTCCCTGCACGCGCTGGAAAAATTCACTGAACTGAAAACTATCTGGATTGCCCTGGAGTCTTAATCATGAGCGAACATACCACCAGCTATTACGCCGCCAGCGCCAACCGCTATGAGCCGTTCCCGACGCTGGACGAATCGATCGGCTGCGACGTCTGCGTCGTCGGCGGCGGCTATACCGGCCTCTCTTCGGCGCTGCATCTGGCCGAAATGGGCTACGATGTGGTGCTGCTGGAAGGCGCGCGCATCGGCTTCGGCGCCAGCGGACGCAACGGCGGCCAGCTAGTCAACTCCTATAGCCGCGATATCGACGTTATCGAAAAAACCTACGGCCCGGATGCCGCGAAAATGCTCGGCAGCATGATGTTTGAAGGCGGCGACATTATTCGCGAACGTATCCAGCGCTATCAGATTGCCTGCGACTATCGCCCCGGCGGGCTGTTTGTCGCGCTGAATCATAAACAGCTGGAGACCCTGGAAGAGCAGAAAGCGAACTGGGAGCGCTACGGCAATACCCAGCTGGAGCTGCTGGATGCCAGCGCCATTCGTCGCGAAGTGGACAGCGACCGCTACGCCGGCGCGCTGCTGGACCACAGCGGCGGTCATATCCATCCGCTCAATCTGGCGATTGGCGAAGCGGACGCCATTCGGCTCAACGGCGGCCGGGTTTACGAACAATCACCGGTCACCGGCATTCAGCACAGCAGCCCGGCGGTAGTGACCACCGCACGCGGACAGGTCACCGCCCGCTACGTGATCGTCGCCGGTAACGCCTATCTCGGCGATAAGCTCGAGCCGGAGCTGGCGAAACGCAGCATGCCGTGCGGCACCCAGGTGGTCACCACCGCGCCGCTGTCTGAGGATCTGGCGCGCTCGCTGATCCCGAAAAACTACTGCGTAGAAGATTGTAACTATCTGCTGGATTACTACCGCCTGACCGCCGACAACCGTCTGCTGTACGGCGGCGGCGTGGTGTACGGCGCGCGGGATCCGGACGACGTTGAGCGGCTGATTATGCCGAAGCTGCTGAAAACCTTCCCGCAGCTGCAGGGGGTGAAAATCGACTACCGCTGGACCGGCAACTTCCTGCTGACCCTCTCGCGAATGCCGCAGTTTGGCCGCCTCGATAACAATATCTATTATATGCAGGGCTACAGCGGCCACGGGGTCACCTGTACCCACCTCGCCGGACGGCTGATTTCGGAGCTGCTGCGCGGGGACGCCGAACGTTTCGACGCCTTCGCCAGGCTGCCGCACTATCCGTTCCCCGGCGGGCGCAGCCTGCGTATTCCGTTTACCGCCATGGGCGCGGCTTACTACAGCCTGCGCGATCGGCTCGGCGTGTAATCCCCTCGGCCGACGGCGCCGGCCGTCGGCTATTTTTCCTCGCCGTTGCGCGGCGGAAATCGCTGCTGGAAGTAGTGGCGCAAAAACTCCACGGTGGTACGAATTTTGGCCGAGGTCGCCAGCCGCGACACGTATACCGCCCAGATATTGGCGGGCTGATAGTACTCCGGCAGCAGCTGCACCAGATTGCCGCTGGCGATATTTTCCCTGACGTCCCACCACGAGCGCAGCGCAATCCCCTGCCCCTCCAGGCACCACTGATGGACGATTTCACCGTGGTTAGACGACAGCGGTCCGGTCACCTTGATGGCGTGCTCCCCCTCTTTATCATCGCGCAGCTGCCAGACGCCAAAGGGCCGGTCGCGCTCTTTGATCACCAGACAGGGCAGCGCGGCGAGATCGCTGAGCTGTTTCGGCCGGGGATAGCGGGCGACAAACGCCGGCGAGGCGCAGAGGATGCGGTGATTGCTGGCAAGCTGGCGGGCTATCAGATTGGGCGCGATATCGTCGCCGACGCGAATATCCAGATCGACCCCTTCATTGGCCAAATCCACCAGCCGGTCGGCGACGTCAAAACGGATCTCCAGCTGCGGGTAGCGACGGGCCAGCTCGGAGAGCGCCGGCGCGACTACCCGCCGGCCAAAGCCAAAGCTGCTGATAATCCGCAGCGTCCCCTGCGGCACCTGCCGCACATCGGAGAGCTCATCCATCATCTGGTCGACATCCTGCAAAATGCGTAGTCCCCATTCGTAGATGCGCTCGCCCTCTTCGGTGATAGCCACGCGCCGGGTGGTACGGTGCAGCAGCTGGACGTTGAGCGTTTGCTCCAGCAGCGACACGCGCTTGCTGACGAAAGCCGGCGAGACGCCGAGCTCTTCCGCGGCGGCGGCAAAACCGGCGCGGCGGGCAACCAGCATAAAGACGCGTAAATCGTTCAGCAGCGGCAAATTATTCATGATTCGTGTTTTATGTTTCACCAGTTAACGGGATTAATTATGAATCAGTCAATTATAGGATAGCGGTGAAGTCAATTTTCCTTACCTCAAACTGAGAATAACGATGAATAAAACCTTACGTATTGCCGCCATCCCCGGCGATGGCATCGGTAAAGAAGTGCTGCCGGAAGGCGTCCGCGTGCTGCAGGCCGCCGCCGAACGCTGGGGGCTGGCGTTAAGCTTCGAGCACTTTGAGTGGGCCAGCTGCGACTATTACGCGCAGCACGGCGCCATGATGCCCGACGACTGGCGCGCGCAGCTGCAAACGTTTGATGCGATCTACTTCGGCGCGGTCGGCTGGCCGGATATCGTGCCGGACCACATTTCACTGTGGGGCTCGCTGCTGAAGTTCCGCCGCGAGTTCGACCAGTACGTCAACCTGCGTCCGGTGCGCCTGTTCCCCGGCGTCCCCTGCCCGCTGGCGGGTAAACAGCCCGGCGATATCGATTTCTACGTGGTGCGTGAAAACACCGAAGGGGAATATTCCGCCCTCGGCGGCCATGTGAATCCGGGGACTGAACATGAAGTGGTGATTCAGGAGTCGGTATTTACCCGTCGCGGCGTTGACCGGATCCTGCGCTACGCCTTCGAGCTGGCGCAGAGCCGACCGCGCAAAACCCTGACCTCGGCGACCAAATCCAACGGTCTGGCCATCAGCATGCCTTTCTGGGACCAGCGCGTCGAAGCGATGGCGCAGCACTACCCGGAGGTGAAATGGGATAAGCAGCACATTGATATTCTGTGCGCCCGCTTCGTGCTGCAGCCGGAACGTTTTGACGTGGTGGTCGGCTCCAATTTGTTCGGCGATATCCTCTCCGATCTCGGCCCGGCCTGTACCGGCACCATCGGCATTGCCCCGTCGGCAAACCTCAATCCGGATCGCACCTTTCCGTCGCTGTTTGAAGCGGTACACGGTTCGGCGCCGGATATTTACGGCAAAAATATCGCCAACCCGATTGCCACCATCTGGGCCGGCGCGATGATGCTCGACTTCCTCGGCAACGGGGACGCGCGCTACCAGGCCGCCCACGACGGTATTCTGGCGGCGATTGAGCAGACCATCGCCAGCGGACCGAAGACGCCGGATATGCAAGGCAGCGCCTCCACCCAGCAGGTGGGCGAGGCGATTTGTCGGGCGATTGTTGAACAAAAGTAGCCCGGACAGGCGCGTCAAGCGCCGCCTCCGGGAGAGTTTCATACAGCAGCGGGGATATCTCTGAAACAAAGTGAGATGCAGCGATGCCCTGACCCCCGCTGAAATCGGCGAACCGGAGGTCGGAAGACAAGGGCTGGCCGCCAGGGATGGCGGACAGAGGCGAATCGAGACACGACAAAATTGCCTGGAGCAATTTAGAACAGCGCTTGCGCTGGCCCCGTAGGGGCGAGTCCCAGGGATGGGACGAGTAATATCGAGTTGAGCCGACCGCAGGCTGAGGTCCGGGAGGTGAGCGCAGTGCGCAGCACCGATTTCTTTGCGGGACCGCGGGGATTGTAAAGGGGGAGACGGTTTTCTCCCCCTTTACCCGTTCACCTACCACGGTGAGACATTTTCTGCGGGATAGCGGTGAACGAAACCCCTGCACGCTTTCCCGGAGGCGGCGCTTACGCGCCTGTCCGGGCTACCCAATCTGTCTCCCTCAGGCACCGGGCCCGGAAATCCCGGGTCGCGGCGTAAACGCCTTACCCGGGCTACTGCCCCTACCAGGCCGCCCACGACGGCATTCTGGCGGCGATTGAGCAGACCATCGCCAGCGGACCGAAGACGCCGGATATGCAAGGCAGCGCCTCCACCCAGCAGGTGGGCGAAGCGATTTGTCGGGCGATTGCCGGGCAGTAGATCGCCCAGACGGGCGCGGCAGCGCCGCCTCCGGGACGATGTTCGTGCAGCTACGATATGCCTCTGAAACAACGTGATATGCAGCTATGCCCTGGTGCCCGCTGAAATCGGCGAACCGGAGGTCGGAAGACAAGGGCTGGCCGCCAGGGATGGCGGCCAGAGGCGAATCGAGACAGCGATGTCGAGTTGAGCCGACCGCGGGCTGAGGACCGGGAGGTGAGCGCAGTGCGCAGCACCGATTTCTTTGCGGGACCGCGGGGATTGTAAAGGGGGAGACGGTTTTCTCCCCCTTTACCCGTTCACCTACCACGGTGAGACATTTTCTGCGGGATAGCGGTGAACGGAACCCCTGCACGCTTTCCCGGAGGCGGCGCTTACGCGCCTGTCCGGGCTACCCAATCTGCCTCCCTCAGGCTCCGGGCCCGGAAATCCCGGGTCGCGGCGTAAACGCCTTATCCGGGCTACTGCCCCGCAGACGGCTGGAAACCCGTAGCCCCGGTAAGCGCAGCGCCACCGGGGAGATTCTCCGGACCGAATTACAGCTCCAGCTCGCGCTGCAGCAGCGCCGCAATCGCCTCGCTGCTCTGCGCCGTCACCAGCGATTGCCGGAACTCCGCATGCATAATGCGCCGCGCCAGCCGCGAGAAAATACGCATATGCTGATCCCCCGCCGAATGCTTATTGAGCGTCAGCATAATCACAAACTGCGCCTCGTCGTCGCCCCACGCCACCGGCTGCGCCAGACGGGCGACGCTGATGGTCGACTGCTCAATATGCTCCGATTTACTGTGCGGAATGGCGAAGCTAAACCCTAACCCGGTGGAGAACACCGCTTCGCGGGCCCACAGATCCGCTTCCAGCTTACGCGGATAGCGGCAGCGCCCGGCCAGCAGCAGATTGTCGGTCATGCCCTTAATCACCTCCTCTTTACTGCGCCAGTCGCTGTTCAGCGTAATGCACTGAGGGGTAATCAGCGGCGCGTCCTGCTGGGTCATACGGAACTGGGCCAGCAGGTGCTCGACCTCCAGCGAAGTACGGCACTGCATCGCCTGATTCAGCAGCTGACGGCAGGCGCGGCTGTCAAGCTGCGCCAGACGCGCCTTGGTCGCCGGGATCGACGGCGCGCTCATGCTCAGCTCATCCAGCCCCAGCCCCACCAGCAGCGGCAGCACGGAACCTTTGGCCCCCAGCTCGCCGCACAGGCCGATCCATTTACCCTGGCGATGCACCGCCTGAACCGCGTAATCCAGCGCGCGTAAAAAGGCCGGATTGAGGCTGTTGTAGTGGCGCGTCACCCTGGCGTTATCGCGATCCACCGCCAGCAGATACTGGGTCAGGTCGTTGCTGCCGATACTAAAGAAATCAATCTCTTCGCAGCACTGGTCGATGATAAACATCACCGACGGCACCTCGAGCATAATGCCCAGCGGGATCTTTTCATCAAACGGAATCTGTTCGCCGCGCAGCGACTGTTTGGCATCCGCCAGCTGCTCTTTCACCCACAGAATCTCCTCCATCGAGGAGATCATCGGGATCATGATTTTCAGCGCGCCGTGCGCGGAAGCGCGCAGAATCGCCCGCAGCTGAGTGCGGAACAGCGCCTGATACTCCTCATAAATACGCACCGCCCGGTAGCCGAGGAACGGGTTGTTCTCCGCCGGAATGTTGAGGTAGGCCACCGGCTTGTCGCCGCCGATATCCATGGTGCGGATGATAATGCTGCGCCCGTTGGCCGGCTCCAGCGCCTGGCAAAATAGGTTATACAGCTCGTTTTCCGACGGCGCGCTGGGCCTGTCCATATAGAGCATTTCGGTGCGGAACAAGCCTACCGACTGCGCGCCGTTGTTGAAGGCCGCCGTCGCCTCTACCGAATGGGCGATGTTGGCCGCCACCTCCAGGCGAATACCGTCTTCCGTACGCCCCGCTTTATCCAGCCAGGCCTGCTGCTGGCGGCGGATCTGCGCCTGCACCCAGGCCTCCTGCTGGTAGTAGCGCGCCACCGCTTCATCGGGATTCACCACCACCAGCCCGGCGTTACCGTCAATCTGCACTCGCCGATCGACCCACGGCAGCAGCGCCTCCATATCGACGCCCACCAGGGTGGGAATATTGAACGAACGCGCGAGGATCACCGTATGTGACGTGGTGCCGCCGCTGCGCAGCAGCAAACCTTTAAGCAGGGTTTTATCCAGCTCAAGGAACTGGCTGGGGGTGAGTTCATCGGCGAGGCAGATGGCCTCTTCCGTCAGCTTACCCGGTGCCGGAAAACGATCCTCACCGTAGATATGCTGCAGAAGCTGGAAGCAGACATCGCGCACGTCCAGCACCCGCTCCTGCAAATAACTATTGCCGGAAGCGCTGAACTGGGCGCAAAAGTGTTCGCCGGTCGCGACCACCGCCTCAGCGCAGCTCAGGCCGCTCAGCAGCCCGCCCAGCAGATGCTGGCGCAGCGAGGCGTCGGTGGCCAGAGAGCGATGCGCCTCAAGGATCGCGCTGGCGGTACCGTCGTTATCCAGCAGGCGGAACTCAATATTTTTCACCAGCAGGGTCAGCCCCCTGTCCAGCGCCGCCTGTTCCTGTTCAATTGCGCCCGCTGCGGGCAAAGCGCCTGAATCGCGCAGGTCGAGGGATTTAAGATGGGTGAGCCTGCCGCCCGCGCTGCCGGCGCAGACCGGCAGCGCGTGAAACAGCGTGGGATTGAGGCGCGAGAGGGATTCAGGAACCGGCTGAACGTCCATGGATTCCGCCGTCGGCAGCGGCGCATCGCAGTGCGGGAACTCCTCGCTGATAAATGCCGACAGCGCATCAAACGCCTGCTGTTCATCTTCACCGCTGACGACCAGCTGGCAGCGGTCCCCCTTCAAGGTATTGGTGCCGATAATCGCCAGCGCGCTTTTCGCGTTTCCGCGTCCTTCCGTGCGGGTATTTAACCATTCGACCGAAGACGAAAAAGTATTGCACAGGGTTTCTACCAGGCTTGCCGGACGCGCATGCACGCCGTTGGGCAAATCACATATGAATTCAATTACCAGAGCCATCGCCTTCCTCCTGAATAATGCGTATTTAGCCAAAAGGTAAAGAAAGAACCGGCCCGCCACTACACGATAAAAGTGGCAATTACTGGATAATTGTATGCCCGACTCTTTTTTATGCTCGCGGTCACAAATCGCCTGACTAACGGCGCCAAAAACCCACCAGCGCTAAGATTTGAGGTGGATCGCAATTTTCCTCTGGCCTTACAAATATCCAGTAAATGCACTTTTTCTCTACTATTTTATGCGCCGCCCTTTTTCTAAGGTTGAAGCATCAACTCAGTCACGGGCCACGCAGCGCTCAGGAGAATAACAATGAATGAACTGGTGCAAATATTAAAAAATACCCGCCAGCACCTCATGACCGGGGTTTCACATATGATCCCGTTTGTCGTGTCCGGAGGGATCTTGCTGGCAGTCTCCGTCATGTTGTACGGCAAGGGCGCGGTGCCCGATGCCGCCACCGACCCTAACCTGAAAAAACTGTTTGATATCGGCGTGGCCGGCCTGACGCTAATGGTGCCGTTTCTGGCGGCCTATATCGGCTACTCCATCTCCGACCGCGCGGCGCTGGCTCCCTGCGCCATCGGCGCCTGGGTCGGCAACAGCTTCGGCGCCGGTTTCTTCGGCGCGCTGATTGCCGGGATCATTGGCGGGCTGGTGGTCTACTACCTGAAGAAAATCCCGGTGCATAAGGTGCTGCGCTCGGTGATGCCCATCTTCGTTATCCCGATTATCGGCACCTTTATTACCGCCGGGATCATGATGTGGGGCCTCGGCGAGCCGATTGGCGCGCTCACCGCCAGCCTGACCGGATGGCTGCAGGGCATGCGCGAAGGCAGCATCGTGATTCTCGCCATCATCATGGGCCTGATGCTGGCCTTCGACATGGGCGGTCCGGTGAATAAGGTCGCCTACGCCTTCATGCTGATTTGCGTTTCCCAGGGCGTTTACAGCGTGGTGGCCATCGCCGCCGTCGGCATCGCCGTGCCGCCGCTGGGCATGGGCCTGGCAACGCTGATTGGACGTAAATACTTCTCCGCGGAAGAGCGCGAAACCGGTAAGGCCGCGCTGGTGATGGGCTGCGTTGGCGTGACCGAAGGCGCGATCCCCTTCGCCGCCGCCGACCCGCTGCGCGTTATCCCGGCCAATATGATCGGCGCCGCCGCCGGCTGCGTTACCGCCGCGCTGCTCGGCGCCCAGTGCTATGCCGGCTGGGGCGGGCTTATCGTTCTGCCGGTCGTTGAGGGTAAAGGCGGATTTATTGCCGGCCTCGCGGTTGGCGCCATCGTCAGCGCCGCCTGCGTCATCCTGCTTAAGGCCCTGGCGAAAAAGAAAACGTCTGACGCCAAAGCCGATGACGAGATGGATCTTGATTTCGAAATTAACTGAGACACGGGAAGGAATATTGTATGACCAAAATTATCGCCGTTACCGCTTGCCCGTCTGGCGTCGCCCACACCTATATGGCCGCCGAATCGCTGGAGAGCGCCGCTAAGGCCAAAGGCTGGCAGGTCAAAGTCGAGACCCAGGGCTCCATCGGCATTGAGAACGAGCTGACCGCAGAAGACGTCGCCAGCGCCGATATGGTGATTCTGACCAAAGATATCGGCATCAAGTTTGAAGAGCGTTTTGCCGGTAAAACCATCGTGCGCGTCAACATCAGCGACGCCGTGAAGCGCGCCGAAGCCATTATGAACAAAATCGACAGCCACCTTTCGCAGAATGCCTGACTGAATGCACGGGGCGCGGCCTGCGCCCCGCAAAATAACATGGAGTTTGTCATGACCAATCGCACTCAACGCTTAAAAGATCGTCTGTTCGCCAACCCGCGCGAAATCTCCCTCGAGCGAGCGCTGCTCTACACCGCCAGCCATAAACAGACCGAGGGGGAGCCGGTAATGATCCGCCGGGCGAAAGCGACCGCATGGGTCCTCGATCATGTGCAGATTTCGATTCGTGATGATGAACTGATTGCCGGCAACCGTACGATCAAGCCGCGCGCCGGGATCATGTCGCCGGAGATGGATCCCTACTGGCTGCTCAAGGAGCTGGACCAGTTCCCGACCCGCCCGCAGGACCGCTTCAACATCAGCGAAGAAGATAAGCGCATCTACCGCGAAGTGCTGTTCCCCTACTGGGAAAATCGCTCGATGAAGGACTTCATCAACGCCCAGATGACCGATGAAGTGAAGGCCGCCGTCAGCACGCAGATTTTTAGCGTCAACCAGACCGATAAAGGCCAGGGACATATCATCATCGACTACCCTCGCCTGCTGGAAAACGGCCTCGCCGCGCTGGTGGCGGAGATGAAAGCGGTGAGTCAGCGGCACCCGCAGAACAATTTTTATCAGGCGGTGCTGATCCTGCTGGAAGCCTCCCAGCGCCATATTCTGCGCTATGCGGCGCTTGCCGATGACATGGCCGCCGGCTGCGGCGACGGGCAGCGGCGCAAAGAGCTGGAGACCATCGCGGACATCTCCCGCCATAACGCGGTGCACCGCCCGGAAGATTTCTGGCAGGCCTGCCAGCTCTTCTGGTATATGAACATCATTTTGCAGTATGAATCCAACGCCAGCTCCATTTCGCTGGGCCGCTTTGACCAGTACATGCTGCCGTACTATCAGGCTTCGCTGAATCGCGGCCAGGATCCGCAGTTTCTTCAGGAGCTGCTGGAGTCGCTGTGGGTGAAGTGCAACGATATTGTCCTGCTGCGATCCACCAGCAGCGCGCGCTACTTCGCGGGCTTCCCGACCGGCTATACCGCCCTGCTCGGCGGCCTGACCGAGACCGGACGCAGCGCGGTCAATATCCTGTCGTTTTTATCCCTCGACGCCTACCAGAACGTTCGCCTGCCGCAGCCGAACCTCGGCGTGCGGGTCAACGAGCTGGTCGATCGCCCTTTTCTGCGCAAAACCGCCGAGACCATTCGCCTCGGCACCGGCATTCCGCAAATCTTCAATGATGAAGTGGTGATCCCGGCGTTTCTTAACCGCGGCGTCTCGCTGGATGACGCGCGGGATTACTCGGTGGTTGGCTGCGTTGAGCTGTCGATCCCGGGGCGCACCTACGGCCTGCACGATATCGCCATGTTCAATCTGCTGAAGGTGATGGAAATCGTGATGCTGGAAAACGAAAGCAACCCTGACATCACCTGGGATGGGCTGATCGACCAGATCCGCGACAAGATTCGCTATTACATTAAGCTGATGGTCGAAGGCAGCAATATTTGCGATATCGGCCACCGCGACTGGGCGCCGGTTCCCCTGCTCTCTTCCTTTATTGAGGATTGCGTGCAGCACGGCCAGGATATCACCGAAGGCGGCGCGCGCTATAACTTCTCCGGGGTCCAGGGCATCGGCATCGCTAACCTCAGCGACTCGCTGCACGCGCTTAAAGGGATGGTGTTTGAGCAAAAACGGCTCAGCTTCGCTGAACTGATCGCGGTGCTGAAAGCCAACTTCCAGACGCCGGAAGGGGAAAAAATCCGCGCGCGCCTGATCAACCGCTTCGAGAAATACGGCAACGATATTGACGAAGTGGACAACATCAGCGCCGATCTGCTGCGCTTCTACTGCAAAGAGGTAGAGCAGTACCGCAACCCGCGCGGCGGTCGCTTTACGCCGGGCTCCTATACCGTCTCTGCCCACGTGCCGCTCGGCTCGGTCGTCGGCGCCACTCCGGACGGACGCCTGGCCGGAGAGCAGCTGGCGGACGGCGGGTTCTCGCCGATGCTCGGCCAGGACGTGCAGGGGCCGACCGCGGTGCTCAAGTCGGTCAGCAAGCTGGATAACTTTCTGCTCTCCAACGGTACGCTGCTGAACGTCAAATTCACCCCGGCGACCCTTGCCGGCGACGGCGGCCTCAATAAGCTGGCCGACTTCCTGCAGGCATTCACCAGGCTGAAGCTGCAGCATATTCAGTTCAACGTGGTCAACACCGATACGCTGCGCGAAGCCCAGCAGCGGCCGCAGGATTTTGCCGGCCTGGTGGTGCGCGTTGCGGGCTACAGCGCCTTTTTCGTCGAGCTGTCGCAGGAGATTCAGGATGACATTATCCGCCGCACCGCGCATCAGCTGTGAGGTCCTGGAAACGCGCGCCGATAAGGCGCGCATTTTTAATATCCAGCGCTACTCTTTGAATGATGGTCAGGGGATCCGCACCGTCGTGTTTTTTAAAGGCTGCCCGCATACCTGTCCCTGGTGCGCCAATCCGGAGTCGATCTCGCCGCAAATTCAGACCGTACGCCGCGAGAGCAAGTGCCTGCGATGCTCCCGCTGCCAGCAGGACGTGGTCGAGTGCCCTTCCGGCGCGTGGCAGCAGATTGGCCGCGACGTCACCCTCGATAATCTGCTTAAAGAGGTGCTGAAGGATGAGGTCTTCTTCCGCGCCTCCGGCGGCGGCGTGACCCTGTCGGGCGGCGAAGTCCTGATGCAGGCCGAATTCGCCGCGCGCCTGCTGCGCCGCCTGCGCGAATGGGGGATCAGAACGGCGATTGAAACGGCGGGCGATACCGCCTACCGCCGCTTTTTTCCGCTGGCGCAGGCCTGCGATGAAGTGCTATTCGATCTAAAAATCATGGATGAAACGCTGGCCCGCGAGCAGCTGCGGATGAATATGCCGCGGGTGCTGGATAACTTTACCCGTCTGGTGGAAGCGCATATTCACGTGATCCCCCGGGTGCCGCTGATTCCGGGATTCACGCTTGATGAAGCGAATTTCCGCCGGATTCTGGCATTTTTGGCCCCCTTTAAGCTGCCGGAAATTCATCTTCTGCCGTTCCATCAGTACGGCGAACCCAAATATCACTTACTGGGAAAAACATGGTCGATGTCGATGATTAAAGCTCCCGAGGAATCTGAGATTCAACCATTCAGGACGCTGGCCGAACGGGCCGGTTTTAGCGTGACCGTCGGCGGATAACGCCAGGAGGATGCTATGGATTTCACTATCGTTGCCGTCACGGCCTGCGTCAGCGGCGTCGCTCACACCTATATGGCTGCCGAGCGGCTGGAAAAAGTCGGCCACCAGGAGAAATGGAATATCAAAATTGAAACCCAGGGCGCGCTGGGGGTGGAGAACAAAATAATGGCCGACGATATCGCCCATGCCGATGTCGTTCTGCTGGTGACGGATATTGAAATTGACGATGCCGGACGCTTTAGCGGCATCCGCACCATTAAGACCAGCATCAAAACCTTTCTGCTGCAGCCGCAGCAGATTGTCGACGCGGTGAAATGCATTATGAAAAAGCCGGTGGTTTATCTTGAGATCCCGTGAGTACACCGGTGATTTTGCCGCCCGGGCAAGGCGCTTGCCCGCGGCCCGGGGAAATAACACTTCCCCTGCTCAGACTTCCCCCGGTCGCGCTGCGCTTACCGGGGCTACAGGTTCACCACCGTTTGCCGTTTTGTAGCCCGGGCAAGGCGCTTGCGCCGCGGCCCGGGGAAATAGCACCGCGCCCGCTCAGACTTCCCCCGGTCGCGCTGCGCTTACCGGGGCTACAGGTTCACCGCCGTATGCCGTTTTGTAGCCCGGGCAAGGCGCTTGCGCCGCGGCCCGGGGAAATAGCACCGCGCCCGCTCAGACTTCCCCCGGTCGCGCTGCGCTTACCGGGGCTACAGGTTCACCGCCGTTTGCCGTTTTGTAGCCCGGGCAAGGCGCTTGCGCCGCGGCCCGGGGAAATAGCACCGCG